>JAJDTA010000124.1 GCA_022827405.1 Acidimicrobiia bacterium | reverse complement strand
TCAACACCACACCGGCTGCCCCCTCCTCCTGATGGGCCAGCATCAGCACCACGGTGCGATCGAAGTTTCCGTCGCCGATGAGCGGGGTGGCCACCAACAGCTTTCCGGTGGTGTCAGCCCCCGCATCCATTGCTACAGATTCTCCACTACGTAGTCGATGCAGCCGCACAGCGCGGCGATATCCGAGGGGGGAATGGCCGGGAACAGGGCCACCCGGAGCTGGTTTCGGCCCAGCGCCCGGTACGACTCCACATCGACGATGCCATTGGTTCGCAACACAGCGGCCACCTCGTCGGCCGACACGCCGTCGAAGTCGATGGTGGCTACGACATGACTGCGAATGGCGGTGTCAGCCACGAACGGAGTGGTGAAATCCCGCCCTTCAGCCCAGGAATAGATGACGTCGGCCGACTGATCGCAGCGGGTGGCGGCCCACTCCAACCCGCCGTTGACGTTGATCCACTCCACCTGGTGAACGGCCAAGAACACGGTGGCCAGCGCTGGGGTGTTGTAGGTCTCGTCTTTGCGGGAGCTTCCCAGGGCGATGGCCAGATTCAAGGACGGGGGGATCCAGCGGTCGGACGCCGCTATCCGTTCGATGCGCTCCACCGCGGCGGGCGAACAGCAGGCCAGCCACAGCCCGCCGTCAGCGGCCAGGCATTTCTGGGGGGCGAAGTAGTACACGTCGGTTTCAGCGGGGTCGAACCGCAACCCTCCGGCCCCTGACGTGGCGTCCACCAGCACGAGGCCTTCCCCGCTGGGACGGCGCAGCTCCATCGAAACCCCAGTAGAGGTCTCGTTGTGAGTGAGGGCATAGGCGTCCACTGAGGGGTTGGCCACCGCCTCGGGGTGGGTGCCGGGTTCTGAGCTGATGATCTCGGGGGCTTCCAGATGGGGTGCCCCGGCCACACCGGCCGCGAACTTGGCCGAGAACGCCCCGAAGCTCAGGTGCTGGCTGCGGGCTTCGATCAAGTTGAAAATGGCCGCGTCCCAGAACCCGGTAGTGCCTCCGTTGCCCAGCGCCACCTCGTAGCCGTCGGGCAGCGAAAACAGCTCGGCCACCCCGGCCCGGAGCCGATGGACCACGTCTTTCACGGTGGCCTTGCGGTGGCTGGTGCCGAGGAAATTGTCGGCTGCTTCCGCGAGGGCGGTGGCGGCCTCCGGCCGTACCCGCGAAGGCCCGCTGCCGAAGCGGCCGTCTTCGGGCAGCAGGTCGGATGGGATGGTGACTACGGGGGTTTGGGCAACACTGCTCACGAGGCCCCACGATACCGACGCCAAGAGCCCAATCGGCGTTGTTCGCCCTGGCGCGAATTGACATCCGCTTCCCGGCAGTGGTGTGAAAAGCTGCGCTCATGGCTCGTATATCCCAGCGCATTTCCGCGATTGCCCCCTCAGCCACTCTGGCGGTGGACGCCAAGGCCAAAGCACTCAAGGCCCAGGGGGCGCCGGTGATCAGCTTTGGGGCGGGCGAGCCCGACTTTCCCACCCCGGCGGCCATCTTGGACGCGGCACGCGCCGCGGTAGACGACCCGAAGAACCACCGCTACTCCCCAGCCGGGGGCCTACCCGAGTTGAGGGAGGCCATAGCAGCCAAGACCATGCGGGATTCGGGCTACGAAGTAGAGCCGTCGCAGGTGGTGGTGACCAACGGCGGCAAGCACGCGGTGTACAACGGCTTTGCCGTGCTTCTGGACCCCGGCGACGAAGTGCTGTTGCCCGCCCCCTACTGGACCACCTACCCCGAGGCCATCGCCCTGGCCGGCGGAGTCAGCGTGGAGGTGCCCACCACCGCTGATGATGGCTTCATGGTTACCGTCGAGCAGCTCGAAGCCGCCCGCACCGACCGCACCAAAGCCCTGGTATTCGTGTCGCCGTCCAACCCCACCGGAGCGGTGTACCCCCGAGATCGGGTAGAGGCCATCGGCCAGTGGGCCGCCGACAACGATGTCTGGGTGATCACCGATGAGATCTATGAGCACTTGACCTACGACCACCACGAGTTCTGCTCCATGCCGGTGGTGGTCCCCGAGTTGGCCGACCGGTGTCTGGTGCTCAACGGAGTGGCCAAGACCTACGCCATGACCGGCTGGCGGGTGGGCTGGCTGATCGGCCCTCCCGACGCGGCCAACGCGGCGGTGAGCCTCCAGTCGCATCAGACCTCGAATGTGTCCAACGTGGCACAGCGGGCCGCGCTGGCCGCGGTGAGCGGGCCGCTGGACGCGGTGGCCGAGATGAGGGCCGCCTTCGACCGGCGGCGAAAAGCCATGCACAAGATGCTGAACGGGATCGAAGGGGTGACCTGCCTCGAGCCCCAGGGGGCGTTCTACGCCTTCCCGTCCTTCGAGGGGGTGCTGGGGCGCGCCGGAATCCCCGGCAACACCGCCGACCTGGCCGGATGGATTTTGGACGAGGCCCAAGTGGCCATCGTGCCCGGCGAGGCCTTCGCTGGCCCCGGCTATGCCCGGCTCTCGTTCGCCCTCGGTGACGACGATCTGGGCGAGGGGATCGGCCGCATCGCTGATCTACTGGGTGGGTGAACTGTCGCCGTGACCGACCCGAATGAGGTGACCGACGAGTGAGCGAGCCGAAGAACCTCGCCTACGGAAGCTGGCCGTCGCCCATTACCGCCCAGTCGATGGTGGCCGACGCCGCGCTGCCGGTCAGTTTGTGGCACCAGCGGGGCCGGATGTGGTGGACCGAGTCGCGGCCGGCGGAATCGGGGCGCAACGCGCTGGTGTGCGACGGCCGCGATCTGTGGAGCTCGGCATCGGTGCGGACCCGGGTACACAGCTACGGCGGAGGCGCCTGGTGGCCCGACGGCGCCGACGGCGTGTATGCCTGCGACGATGCCGACGGCCGCCTTTGGCGTGTTTCGGCTGACGGTGCAGCTCACCCGGTGTCGCCCGAGCCAGCTTTCTTCCACGGCTTTCGCTATGCCGATGGACGGCCTCACGGGGATGGCACCGTATGCGTGCGAGAGAACCATCTGGTCGCACGCGAGCGCGGCGGCGAGGAGGCCAATGAGATCGTCAGGTTTATCGGCAATGGCCTTGGCGAACCTGAGGTGGTGGCCACCGGAGCCGACTTCTACGCATGGCCCCGCCCTAGCCCCGATGGCCAGCGGCTGGCCTGGGTCCAGTGGAACCACCCGAACATGCCCTGGGACCAAACCGAGCTGTGGGAGGACGGCCATTGCGCAGTGGCGGGCATCGGCTCGGTGGTGGAGCCTCAATGGGGCCCCGACGGCCGCCTCTATGTGGTGAGCGACCACAACGGCTGGTGGAATCTGTATGCCCTGGATGGGAACGAGCTCACCCCGGTGTTCGAGCTCGACGCTGAGATGCACCGTCCGGCCTGGGTATTCGACGACCCCAGCTACGCGGTGTGCGACGACAACACGGTGGTTGTGGCGGCCATGCGGGGGTCGCTGGCCGAGTTGTGGGCCATACCCCCCGACAGGTCCGACCCGTATCTGGTTGATCTGCCCTGGACCTCGTACGCCAGCGTCCGCCCCGCCGGACCCCATGCCGTCTGCGCCATCGTCGCCTCGCCCACTCAAGAACCCACCGCAGTGCGCATCGACGTGGCCGACGGGACGCACGAGGTTGTCCGTCCGCCGGCGAGGGCAGCGGTCGACGCGATTTATCTTTCCTCCCCTCGCCCGATCACCTTTCCCACCACCGACAACGCGGAGGCCCACGGGCTGTTCTATCCACCGACCAATCCCAGCGCGCGGCCGCCAGCGGGGGAGAAGCCGCCGCTTCTGGTGCTGGGCCACGGCGGACCTACCGGCGCAGCCCGCAGCCAACTCCAACTCGGCATCCAGTACTGGACCAGCCGGGGGATCGCGGTGGTGGATGTCAACTACCGAGGCAGCGCCGGCTACGGCACCGCCTACCGGGAGGCCCTCCAGGGCCAGTGGGGGGTGAGCGATGTGGACGACTGTGTGGCCGCGGCCCGACACCTGGTGCGCACCGGCGAGGTGGACGGCGATCGGCTCATCATCCGAGGCTCCAGCGCCGGCGGCTACACGACCCTGTGCGCGTTGGCCTTCCACAAGGTGTTCGCCGCCGGGGCCAGTCGCTACGGGATAGCCGATCTGGCCGCGTTGGCCATCGACACCCATAAGTTCGAGGCCCGCTACATGGACAGTCTGGTAGGGCTGTACCCCGAAGATGAAGAGGTCTACCAGGCCCGCTCGCCCATCCACTTCGTGGACGATTTCGAGGCGCCAATGATCGTGCTCCAGGGCTCCGAAGACGTGGTGGTGCCCCCCAACCAGGCCGAGATGATCGTGGCCGCCCTCGAGCAGCGGTCGATTCCGGTGGCCTACTTGCTGTTCGAGGGCGAGCAGCACGGATTCCGCCAGGCCGAGAACATCGTGACTGCTCTGGAAGCCGAGCTCTCATTCTTCGCCCAGATCCTGGAATTCGATCTGGCTGACGACATCCCGCCGGTGGAAATACGCCGCTAGCGGGCTAATTCACTCGGGTGTCGCATATTGGTCCCCGGCAGGCCACAGGTCGCGGTTTATTCTGAGGGCCGATGGCTCGGGTATTGGTAGCAGAGAAGATCGCCGACATCGGGGTGGCCAAGCTCCGCCACGCGGGGCATGAGGTTGACGTCCGCACCGGGATGACTCCCGATGAGCTGCTGGAGGCGGTGGCGGGAGCGCACGGGCTCATTATCCGCTCGGCCACTCAGGTGACCGCCGAGGTGTTCGACGCGGGCAGCGATCTGGCGATCGTGGGCCGGGCCGGAGTGGGTTTGGACAATGTGGACGTAGACGCCGCCACCGAGCACGGGGTGCTGGTGGTGAACGACACTTTGTCCAACATCATCTCGGCCGCCGAGCACACCATGGCGTTGATCTTGTCCCAGGCCCGGAACATCCCCCAGGCCCATGCTGCGCTGACCGACGGGCGGTGGGAGCGGGGCCGCTGGGAGGGCATTGAGCTGAGCGACAAGACGCTGGGCATCATCGGGCTGGGCCGCATCGGCCGGCTGGTGGCCGAGCGGGCGCTGGGGTTCGCCATGCGGGTGATCGCCAGCGACCCCTATGTGTCGGAGGAGTCGGCCCTTCACAGCGTGATGGCGCTGGTTTCGCTGGAGGAGCTGATTGCCCAGTCCGACTTCATCACCATCCACGTGGCCCGCACCCCCGAGACCGTCGGGCTGATCAACTCTGAGCTGCTGGAGCTGGCCAAGCCCAACCTGCGGATCGTGAATGTGTCGCGGGGCGGGATCGTGGACGAAGCAGACTTGGCCGAAGCAGTGGCTTCGGGGCGCATCGCCGGAGCGGCGCTCGACGTGTTCGACGGCGAGCCCATCACCGAATCGCCGCTGTTCGACCTCGACTCGGTGGTGGTCACCCCCCATCTGGGGGCCAGCACCGAGGAGGCCCAGAGCAAGGCGGGCGATGCCATTGCCAGCCAGGTGCTTCTGGCGCTGGACGGGGAGTTCGTGCCCGCGGCGGTGAACGTGCCAGCCAAGAACGTTCCCGACGTGCTGCGACCCTATATGCCGCTGGCCGAGCAGCTCGGACGCCTGTTCGGGAACCTGTGCGATCGTCTGCCCGAGGTATTGGAGGTGGAGCTCATCGGCGAGATCGGCAAGCCCGACAACACGGTGGCGGTGATGTCGGTGGTCAAAGGGCTGTTGAGCGCAGTGTCGGACATGCAGGTCAGCTACGTGAACGCGATGGACGTGGCCAAAGAGAAGGGCATGGAAATACGGGCCATCAGCACGCCCACATCCAAAGAACACGTGAACTTGCTCACCGTGCGGGGCGCGGGTCACAGCCTGGGCGGCCGGCTGACCGGGGCCCGCCAAGAGCCGGTGCTGGTGCTCGCCGACGACCACGCCATCCACATGCCGCCCGCCGATCACATGATCTTGCTGTCCAACGACGACCATCCCGGTGTGATCGGCGCGGTGGGCACTCTGCTGGGGGACGCGGGGATAAACATCAACGACATGAACGTGGGCCGGGCGCCCACCGGGGAGGGGGCTTCCATGGTGATCGCCACCTCCCAGCCGGTGCCCAAGACCGTTGCTGAAGCTCTGGTGGCCATCGACGGGGTACAGGCGGCCCGCTATTTGGGTCTGGCTCCAGCCGATTAGAAGCCTCGGCATGTTTGGTAAACGCCCGTGCCTCGGCGTAGAATTGTCCTGATGAGCCGCATCCACACCCACCTGCTGCTCTTGTAGGGCGAGCACCCAGAGGTGCTCGCCCCGACCCCCTGAACCCGCAAGGGCAGGGGGTTTTTTCGTGAGTCAACTCCAATCGAGGCCCTTTCATGAAAACCGGATTACACCCCCAACAGCCGTCGGGAATGCCGATCCACAAGTACCAGGCGTTCGAGCCGGTCAAGCTGATCGACCGGACCTGGCCCGACGCCGTGCTCACCGGCGCCCCCCGGTGGTGCTCGGTGGACTTGCGCGACGGCAACCAGGCCCTCATCGAGCCCATGAACCCCGAGCGGAAGTGGAAGATGTTCACCGCCCTGGTGGAGGCCGGTTTCAAAGAGATCGAGGTGGGCTTTCCCTCCGCATCCGAAACCGACTTCCGCTTCGTGCGGGAGATCATCGAGCAGAAGTCCATTCCCTCAGACGTGCGCATCCAGGTTCTCACCCAGGCCCGCCAAGAGCTCATCGAGCGCACCTATGAGGCCATCGACGGTGCGGCTGACGCCATCGTCCACCTGTACAACTCCACCTCGACCGTCCAGCGCCGGGTGGTGTTCGGGCTCGACATGGACGGCATCACCGATATCGCCACCCGGGCCGCGGAGTGGTGCCGCTCGCTGGAGCCGCAGGTGCCCAGCACCGAGGTGTTCTACGAGTACTCGCCCGAGTCGTTCACCGGCACCGAGCTGCCGTTTGCCAAGCGGGTGTGCGACGAGGTGGTGGAGATCCTGGCCGACGGCCACGACAAGCCGGTGATCATCAACCTGCCGGCCACCGTGGAGATGTCCACCGCCAACATCTACGGCGACATGATCGAGTGGATGCACCGCAACTTGAACCGCCGGGACCGGATCGTGCTCAGCCTGCATCCCCATAACGACCGGGGCACCGCGGTGGCCGCCGCCGAGTTCGGGCTCATGGCCGGGGCCGACCGGGTGGAGGGCACCCTGTTCGGCAACGGGGAGCGCACCGGCAACGTGGATGTGGTGAACCTGGCCATGAACCTGTTCAGCCAGGGGGTGGACCCCGAACTGGACATCTCCGACATCAACGGGCTGCGCCGGGTGGCCGAGGACTGCAACCAGCTTCCCATCCATCCCCGCCACCCCTATGTGGGCGATCTGGTGTACACCGCCTTCTCAGGATCGCACCAAGACGCCATCAAAAAGGGCTTCGAGGCCATGGAGGAGTCCGGCCAGTCCCTGTTCGAGGTGCCCTACATCCCCATCGATCCCAAAGACGTGGGCCGCACCTACCAAGACGTGGTGCGGGTGAACAGCCAGTCGGGCAAGGGCGGGGTGTCATACCTGCTCCAGGCCGAGGTGCAGCTCGACCTGCCCCGGCGGATGCAGATCGAGTTCAGCCGGGTGATCCAGCAGATCGCCGACGAAACCGGCGAGGAGATCACCGCCGACCAGATCCACAGCGAGTTCGCCACCGAGTACCTCGACTTGGACGAGCCCTATCGGCTGAACGGCTACGAGTCGGCCCAAAACGCCCGGGGCGCCGACCGCACCGTGGTCACCGCCCGGCTCACCGCCGGCGACGACCAGGTGGTGGTCCACGGCGAGGGGGCTGGCTCGCTGGACGCCTTCGTGACCGGGCTGAACGAGATCATCGACACGCCGGTCAAGGTGGTCGATTACCACGAGCACGCCCGGGGCGGGGGGACTGACGCTGAGGCGGTGGCCTACATCGAACTGCTGGTGGATGGGCGGGAGCTGTGGGGCTGTGGCATCCACACCGACATCACCACGGCGTCGATGCGGGCCATTGTGAGTGCGCTGAATCGGGCTTGTGCTGGGTTGGGGTGATTGATTGGGCGGGCTTAGTCGTTACCATCCTCCGGCAGGCTGGCGGGTCCTGTCGTTACCATCCTCCGGCGGGGCGGCGGGCTGTATTTGCGGGGCCGTGGCGGCGGGTCCTGTCGCTCTACGGCGGCCTGGCCGTCGGAGCGGCCAGGTCCGCCTTCGGCGCCACCCCCCGCCCCGGCCCATTTTGGTGCCCACCGCCCCGCCTAGGTTGGGCCCCACACTCTTTAGTTTGAGGAAAAGAGGGGGAGGTGATTCTCGACTTCGAACGTGTCGAGGTCGTTGGCTTGGAGCGCTTGTTCGGACATGGTCCATAAGGTGTCGCCGATCACGAGAAGGCGCTGGATGGGTGGAGCCCATATCCAGCAGATGAGGAGTTTCTCGTCGTCGGCGATGTCGATCGAGGGCCACTCCGTTCGAACCCACCCGGGATAGAAGATCTGACAGTCCTGATCGCCGTAGCTGTCGGGGGCGTCGAAGGGGCAGATGTGAGTCTCGTTCCTGGCTGTGGGATAGCGACTGGGTTCCCCATTGTCCACAGGGCGGCAACCCTCGACCACGAACTGCTGCTCTCGGTGCGACACCCGGCCGAGTTCGGCCACGCCGTCGCGGTTCACCCGAAGGGCCACTGCCCCGAAGAAATCGTCGTCGCCCTGGTGGTCATAGCGAGAGAGGGGGATGGCCACCATTTCTTCGGGGGCCCAGTAGAGGAAGGCCCGGTGGTCCCATTCGGCTTCACTATGTGCGTCGGGGAACACGATCACGTCGAGTTCGGTTGGATTGGCGGGGTTGCTCACGTCAAATAGCGAGACCTTGGTGCCGCGGGTGCGGCCGGTGTCGTCGGCGTCTTGGCCGACGCCGACGAGAAGGCCATCGCCTATGGGGTGCAGGTAGGTGGAAAAGCCGGGGATCTTCAGCTCGCCGGCCACCGACGGGGCGGTGGGGTCGGCCAAATCGATTACATAGAGGGGATCGACCTGGCGGAAGGTCACCACGTAGCCGATGTCGCCGGCGAAGCGGACCGAGAAGATGCGCTCGCCCCGGCCCAGGTTGTCGACCATGCCCACTTCGGTGAGTCTGCGCCCCTGCTGTTCGAGCACCACCACTTGGCTCTCAGAGGTCTCGGTATTCCACGGTTCGCCGATGGTGGTGGCCACTCGGAAGTAGCCGTTGTGCTCGTCCATGGAGAACTGGTTGAGCAGGTGGCCCTCTACCGTGCCAGTGGCCTCGTAGCGGGCCGGGCCGTCGAGCGACACCGAGAACTTGTGGACGACCGTGCTCCACTCGGTCGGTGCCGAGATGCTCACGGTGTCTCCGTCAACCACGGGCTCGGCCCAAACCGGCGTGCTGGAGGCTAGATACAGCGACTGGCCGGAGCCGTACAGGGTGTGGCCGTCAGCCAGCACCGAGGCGGCGTCGCCGGTGTCCAGCGGCTCGGCCAAATTGAAGCTCAGCACCGACAGCACGGTGAACCCGTCGAACTCGGCAGGGGTGTAGAGCTGGTCGCACTCGGGCAACAAGCCAGCTCGGGTGCCGTCGGGACCGTCGAAGCGATAGGCCGGCAGCCAGGCACCCAGGTTGGCGGTGGCCGCGATCTCCTTGTTGACCCGCTCGGCAGCTTCTTCCGCGTCCGGGCCGCTGGGGTACACGAACTGGAACTGCGCCGGGTAGCTCGACATCGACATCCACACCACGTCGCCCACCGCTCGGGCACTGAGGTAATTGCCCTCCACTCGCAGCTCCGACACCACCTCCATGGACGCCGGGTTCGACAGATCCACCTCTTGGATCAGCGACACCGGGCTGCCCCGGAAGATGAGGTCTTCGACCATGACGTGATCGCCTTCAAGATCGCGGGCCGCTACCGGTTCCAGCCGGTCGTCATAGCTGGTAGAGAACACCATGGCTCGGTCGCCTCGGATGAAGATCTCCTGGCCCCAACCCGAGCCCGACTCGCCCACCAGATCGACGCTGCCCAGGTACCGGGGCTGGTCGCCGGAAACGTCTACATAGTGCAGCCGGCCGTAGGCCACGGCCAAGATGCGGTTGCCATCGGTCTTGATGATGTCGGGCTCGTCCACCCCGGCCACCTGCACGTTGGTCGAAGAGAAGTCGCCGTCGCTGCCCGCCGACGTTGAGTCAGCGGCTGGAGCCGCCTGGGCCCCGGAGTCATCGGCCATCATCTCCGCTTCTTCAACCAAGAACGGCTCGGGGATGCCGAAGCGAGGTCCGTCGTCCAACCCGTAAGGCCCCACCCGGCTGACCGTCTCGGTCCGCAGGTAGTCCAACAACGTGGCGCAATCCCCAAAGCTCCGCAGCGCCGACAACAACTCGATGTCGTCCAGCACCACCGTCGGCTCCGAAGTGGCACCCGGCTCGCTGGTGACACCACCAGAAGTCTCTCCGCTAGTGCCCCCAGAGGTCCCTCCGGTGATCCCCGGCGAGTCAGCCGAGTCAGATGAACACGCCGCAGCCAGCAACACCAGCGCAAGCAGGATAGAAACGAATCGCAGCAACTTCTTCATGTCCACTATGACGACGCCGCTGTGCCGTCTGGTTCCCGTCCGGGCCAAGAGTTCATGCCGAGCACCCTACTCAAGGGGAGTGACAGCCATTTCTAACAGAAAACTGTTGTGGCTCCAGGGGCCGAACGGTAGGGTGCAAACGACCGCTCGGGGATAGCGGACGCAGTTCCCCTCCAAAGACAACCGTTTCGGAGGAGGCTCGCTATGCCTGCGAGTGAACTCAAGCGCCTAATGCTGCGCAACCGACTGATCGAGATCCTGGGGGAGGAGGAGGCAGAGATTCTGATGGATAGCCTTCCCCCCGTGTACTGGCACGATCTCGCCACCAAAAAAGACATCCGTGCCAGCGAAGACCGACTCCGCACCGAGATGGACGGCAAATTCGCTGAGATCAACGGCAGGTTCACCGAGATGGTCGGCAAGTTCGCAGCATTTGCCGCGGAAGTCCGGGGAGAGTTTGCGAACGTCTATGCCGAGTTCAAGACGCTGCGGGCCGAGAACAAGGAGTTTCGGGGGGAGATGGCGCTTCAGTTCGCCAAGCAGACCCGGACAATGGTGTTCACCATGCTGGCCCTCGCGGTGCCGACCTGGGCCTCAATCCTGGCCGTCGGCCTGGCCTGACTCGTTGGCTGGTTAGGCCAGCGACGGCATCCAATCTGGGCGGCCAGCCTCATAGGTGTCGATGGCTTCGGCGTGGTCGAGGGTGAGGCCGATGTCGTCGAGGCCGGCCAGCAGGCGGAGTTGAACGGCGGTGTCCAGGTGGAAGTCGGCTTGGATACCGGCTGTGAGGCTCACAACGGTGAGCTCTAGGACGTCGATGGTGATCGTGACGGTGGGAGCGGAGGTCACCCAGAAGAGCAACGAGCGGACCACATCTTCACTCACCTCCACTGGGACTAGGCCGTTTTTGGTGGCGTTGTTGCGGAAGATGTCGCCGAAGCGGGGGGAGATGACTGCGTCGAAGCCGTACTGCTGGATGGCCCACACCGCGTGCTCCCGGGAGGAGCCGGTGCCGAAGTTGGGGCCGGCCACCAGGATGCGGGCGCCGGCGTAGCGGGGGTCGTTGAGCACGAAATCGGGGTCTTCGCGCCACTCGGAGAACAGGCCCTGCTCGAAGCCGGTGCGCTCCACTCGCTTGAGCCAGTCGCTGGGGATGATCTGGTCGGTGTCCACATCGCTGCGGTCGAGCGGCAGCGCCGTGGCGGTGATGGTCCGAACCGGCTTCATGACAGGTCTCCCGGGGTGGCGAAGGCGCCGGCTATCGCGGTGGCGGCGGCCACAGCGGGCGACACCAGATGGGTGCGGCCCCCCTTGCCCTGGCGGCCTTCGAAGTTGCGGTTGGAGGTGCTGGCGCAGCGCTCGCCGGGGGCCAGCTTGTCGGGGTTCATGGCCAGGCACATGGAGCATCCTGGCTCCCGCCAGTCGAATCCGGCCGCTTTGAACACCTCGTGCAGTCCCTCCGACTCGGCCTGGGCTTTGACTGCGCCGGAGCCGGGGACCACAAACGTGCGCACGCCAGAGCGCACCCGCCGGCCTTCCACCACCGCGGCAGCCACCCGGAGGTCTTCAATGCGGCTGTTGGTGCAGGAGCCTATGAACACCGTGTCCACCGGAATCTCCTTCAGCGGAGTCCCCGGCGCTAGGCCCATGTAGTCGAGGGCTCGAGCGGCCGCCTCCCGGCCGCTGCTCTCGGCGAAGCTGTCGGGGTGGGGGACGGTACCGTCGATGGGCGCAACCTGAGCCGGGTTCGTGCCCCACGAAACATGGGGTGCCAATTCCGAACCGTTGATCACCACCTCCTTGTCAAAGGCCGCGTCGCCGTCGGTGGCCAAGCTGCGCCAATCCTCCACCGCGGCCTCCCACGCTGGTCCCTTCGGAGCGCTGGGCCGCCCTTCGAGGTATTGGAACGAGGTGTCGTCGGGGGCGATCAACCCGGCCCGGGCGCCGGCCTCGATGGACATGTTGCACACCGTCATGCGCCCTTCCATCGACAGCGACCGGATGACCGACCCCCGGTATTCGATCACCGAGCCGATGCCCCCGCCGGTGCCGATGCGCCCGATGATGGCCAAGATCACGTCCTTGGCGGTGCAGGTCACCGGCAGGGTGCCATCCACGGTCACCGACATGGTGCCGGGCCGCTGCTGGGGGAGGGTCTGGGTGGCCAGCACATGCTCCACCTCGCTGGTGCCGATGCCGAAGGCCAGCGCTCCGAACGCCCCGTGGGTAGACGTGTGGCTGTCGCCGCACACGATGGTCATGCCCGGCTGGGTGAGGCCCATCTCCGGGCCGATCACATGGACGATGCCCTGGCCGGGGCTTCCCATCGGGTAGAGGGTGATGCCGAATTCCTCACAGTTGGACCGCAGCGTCTCTACTTGCTGGCGGGAGATGGGATCAGCGATGGGCCAAGCGATGTTGTCGGTGGGGACGTTGTGATCCTCGGTGGCCACCGTAAGGTCGGGCCGCCTCACGGCGCGGCCGTTCATGCGGAGTCCGTCAAAGGCCTGGGGGGAGGTCACCTCATGGATGAGGTGCAAGTCGATGTACAGCAGGTCGGGCTCGCCGTCGGCTTGGTGCACCAGGTGGCGGTCCCAGATCTTCTCGCTGAGGGTTCGGCCCATTTTCGCTCCGATTTCTTGCGCTAAAGCTGAGGCTATCGGCTGGCCTCAGACCTGGATGGGTCAGACAATGAACTGCTTTCCGACGGGGTCCAGGCGGGTACCCCCACCGAGTCGAGAGCCTTGCTCAGGCAGCCCCAAAAGCTGTCAAAGTCGGTGACGACCGAGGCGTGGCCGCCCCGATAGGAGAAGGTGCTGATGTCGCCTACCGCCTCGGTCAGCCCCTGTTGGAGGTCGTCGGGCACCACCTCGTCGCCAAGAGTGCGGACCTGGGCGATCGGCATGGGCAGCTCCGCGATCCACGGAGCCGAGTCGAAGTTGAACAGCTCGGTGCCCGCGTCCAACAGCGCTTGCGGATCGCCTTTGAGAATCTCAGCCTGGGCCCACCTTCCGATATTGGTGCCGATGACGTTGAACACCGTCTGCTCCCAGCCCCAATACCGCAGCTTCACGGGGGCCAAACGGGAGGCGGCGGCCACCACGGGGAGCAGCGCGAATCGAATTGCCCGCCAGCCCCGTCCTCGGAAGCTGGTGGCGGTGGCGCCCAAAACCAGCCCGCTTATCCGATCGGGCGCGGCCCGGGCGACCAGCTGGGCGATGGCGCCACCCATGGAGTAGCCCACGCACACGAACTTGTCGATGCCCAAGGCGTCGGCCACCGCCAAGACGTCGTCTGCGCAGTCGGAGAATTGGAATCGCTTGGTGGGAAGGCCCAGGCCGTGGCCCCGATGGTCGAACGCCACCACCGAGCCCCGCTGCGACAGCGGCTCGAAGGCCGGGTACCAGTTCAGATCGGCGGTGACCGTCCAGCCGTGCAACAGCACGACGGTGGGCGAACCAGGCGGCCCCTCGGTACGGCGGACGAACACCCGGCCCCGCTCAGCCAGATCGATGAACTCTCCCGGCGGCAGGCTGGGGCCGACCGGCGCGCCGCTACTGCTCAAGGGGGACCGTCCGACCTGGTCTTTGGGGGAGGTCGCCTTTGCCGTTCAAGGCGCCGCTACTGCTCAAGGGAAACGACTTGGACCGAAAGAGTCCCGCCTGCGGGGCTATCGAACGACACGGTGTCGCCGACGCTGGCCCCGATGATGGCCGCCCCCATCGGAGAGGCGGGGGAGATCACGTCGAGGCCGTCGTGGCGCTCCTCGATTGATCCCACCAGATAGGTCTCAACGTCGTCGGGGTCGCCGTCGTGGGCCACGGTAACCACCGACCCCACCGCAACCGTGGTCCCGTCGACCGCCTCAACGATCCGGCAATTCCTCAGCAGCGCGCCGAGCTGGGCGATTCGGGTCTCCATCTTCCCCTGCTCGTCTTTGGCTGCGTGGTAGTCGCCGTTCTCGCTCAGATCGCCCAGTTCGCGGGCTGCTTCGATCTTGCGGGCGATGTCCACCCGCCCCACTGTGGTGAGCTGCTCGAACTCGGCGTTCAAACGGTCGTATGCCGTCTGCGACAGTTCATGGGTTTCCGGCATAGCTAACAAGTTTAGTGTTCGCTTTAGGAGTCGCCGTATTCGTATTCTGATGGGCCATGGCCCACGTTATTGGAGTTGTTGGCGGCGACGGAATAGGTCCAGAGGTCGTCGCCGAGGGCCTGAAGGTGCTGTCCGCGGCCGGCGTGGAGCTCGACACGGTGACCTACGACCTCGGAGGTGCTCGCTATTTGCGGGACGGCACCGTGCTGACCGACGAGATCATGGAGGAGTGGCGGGGACTGGACGCCCTCTACGTGGGGGCGGTGGGGACTCCCGACGTTCCCCCCGGTGTCATCGAGCGGGGCCTGTTGCTGCGGATGCGCTTCGAGCTCGACCTATACGTGAACCGCCGTCCGTTCCGGGACCCCGACGGCTCCTTTGAATTCGAGGTGATCCGGGAGAACACCGAGGGCACCTACGCCGGCGAGGGCGGGTTCCTGCGCCGCTTCACCCCTCACGAAGTGGCCACCCAGGGATCGGTCAACACTCGCTTCGGGGTGGAGCGCTGCGTGCGCTACGCCTTCGAGTTGGCCCGCAGCCGTCCAGGCCGCCACCTCACCCTGGTGCACAAGACCAATGTGTTGACCTTCGCCGGCGACCTATGGGAGCGGACGTTCAACGAAGTGGCCGAGGACTATCCCGACGTGGCCACCGCCTACAACCACGTGGACGCCGCCTGCATCTACTTTGTGGAGGATCCCAAGAGCTACGACGTGATCGTGACCGACAACCTGTTCGGCGACATCCTCACCGATCTCGGCGGGGCGGTCTCCGGTGGCATTGGGCTGGCCGCCTCGGCCAACCTGAACCCCGATCGCACCGGGCCGTCGATGTTTGAGCCGGTTCACGGCTCCGCACCCGATATTGTGGGAACCGGCCGGGCCAACCCCACCGCCGCGATTTTGTCGGCCGCGATGATGGTTGAGTTCCTGGGCGAGACCGACGCCGCCAGCCGGATTCGGGCTGCCTGCGCCGACCCGACAACTCAATATGGGACCACCACCGAAATCGGCGATGCCATCGCCGAGCGGGTGTAGGTCCGTCGAATAGCGAAGCAGTGAATCCGGAAAGGAACTGAGCACGATGCCTATCGAGACCACGGAGAAGGTGTGGATGGATGGCGAACTGGTGGACTGGGCTGACGCCACCGTGCATGTGCTCACCCACACGCTCCACTACGGCAACGGCGTATTCGAGGGCATCCGAGCCTATGAGACCGACGAGGGCGCTGCCGTGTTCCGGCTCACCCCTCACATCAAACGGCTGTTCGCCAGCGCCAAAGTCCTCCAGATCGACATTCCCTACACGGTGGAGGAGCTGGTGGCCGCCACCAAAGAGACCGTGCGGGTCAACAACGTGATGAGCGGCTACATCCGTCCGCTAGCCTACCTGGGCTACGGCGAGATGGGCCTGAACCCGCTGTCGTGCGAGGTGAACGTGGCTATCGCGGTGTGGCCTTGGGGCGCATATTTGGGCGATGAGGGGATCAGGAACGGCGTTCGGCTGATGGTCAGCTCTTGGCAGCGCCACGACCCCAACTCCATGCCCACTGCGGCCAAGGGCTGTGGGAATTACATCAACAGCCAGCTGGCCAAGGTTCAGGCGGTGAAGGCCGGCTACGACGAAGCCATCTTGTTGTCGCCTCAGGGCTATGTCAGCGAGTGCACCGGCGAGAATCTGTTCGTGGTGCGCGACGGCACCATCATCACCCCGCCCACCTCGGTGGGGGCGTTGGAGGGGATCACCCAGGATGCCATCCGAACGATGGCCAGCGATCTGGGCATTCCTTATGTGGCCGACAACCTGCTGCGCAGCGATCTTTATCTGGCCGACGAGGCCTTCTTGTCGGGGACCGCGGCCGAGGTGGTGCCCATCCGCTCGGTGGACGACCGAGAGATCGGCGACCCCGGTCCCATCACCCGCAAGATCCAAGAGGTGTTCCAAGACGCGGTGCGGGGCCGACAGGCCCAATATCGGCATTGGAACGAGCATGTCGACCGTTGACGCGGCCGGTCCCCGGTCCCTGCCTGCCTCCGTAGAGATCTACGACACAACCCTTCGCGACGGGAGCCAGCTTGAGGGGATCTCCCTCACCGTGGAGGACAAGCTCCGCATTGCCCGCCAGCTCGACTCCCTCGGCGTCCACTACATCGAGGGCGGCTGGCCGGGCTCCAATCCCAAAGACGACGAGTTCTTCGCCCGGGCCCGCGATGAGTTGGCCCTGAAGACCAGCACCCTGGTGGCCTTCGGCTCCACCCGAAAGGTGAAGGGGCGCACCGATGAGGATCTCACCTTGGCCAATCTGGCCGCCTCGGGCACCGAAGTGGCCTGCATCGTGGGCAAGTGCTGGGACTACCACGTGGTGGAAGCCCTGCGGACCACCCTGGATGAGGGGGTGGCTATGGTGGCCGACTCGGTGCGGTTCTTGAAAGAGAACGGTATGCGGGTGTTCTTCGACGCCGAGCACTTCTTCGACGGCTACCAAGACAACCGGGAATACAGCTTGGCGGTGCTCGAAGCGGCCGCGATAGCTGGAGCCGAGCGGCTGGTGCTGTGCGATACCAACGGGGGATCGCTGCCGACCCGGGTGGAAGACGTTGTGGGTGCGGTGGTCGACTACCTGGACACGCCGGTAGGAGTCCATCTCCACGACGACACTGGATGCGGAGTGGCCAATGCCCTGGCCGGAGTAAGAGCCGGGGCCATCCAGGTGCAAGGCACCATCAACGGGTACGGCGAGCGGACCGGCAACTGCAATCTGGTGCCCATCATCGCCAACCTCAGCCTGAAGATGGGGGGTGGTGACGGTTCCTCCCGATCGGCTGGAGCGCCTCACTGCGGTGTCGCACCACGTGGCTGAGTTAGTGAACTTCACGCCCGACCCCCAGCAGGCCTACGTGGGATCGTCGGCCTTCGCCCACAAGGCGGGCCTCCACACCAGCGCCATCGCCCGCCGCCCCGACGCTTACGAGCACATCAACCCCGCCGCGGTGGGCAACGGCACCCGGTTCGTCGTATCGGAGATGGCCGGACGCTCGACAGTGGAGCTCAAGGCTGAGGAGCTGGGTCTCGATCTCGACGGCAAGGCGATCGGCGAAATCGTGGACACCCTCAAGAAGCTGGAGCACGCGGGATACCACTTCGAGGTGGCCGACGCCTCCCTGGAACTGCTGATGCGGGGGGCATCGGGATGGAAGCAGCCGTATTTCGAGCTGGAGTCGTTTAAGGTGGGCACCGAGCACCGTTCGGGCACCGGGGCGCGGGCCTGGAACGAAGTGGCGGTGGAGATGGAAACCGAGGCCACGGTGAAGCTCCACGTGGGGGGCGAGCGCATGGTGGCCACAGGGGAGGGCAACGGCCCGGTCAATGCCTTGCACGCCGCATTGATGCTGGCCATGGGCGACCGGTATCCGGCGTTCCGGTCGATCTCCCTCATCGACTACAAGGTGCGGGTGCTGGACACCGCGGCGGGCACCGCGGCGGTGACCCGGGTGATCATCGACTCCACCAACGGCGACCGGGTTTGGACCACCATCGGGGT
The DNA here is from genome assembly GCA_022827405.1 of Acidimicrobiia bacterium. Classification (GTDB taxonomy): domain Bacteria; phylum Actinomycetota; class Acidimicrobiia; order Acidimicrobiales; family Bin134; genus Poriferisocius. Next base: position 18,966 of record JAJDTA010000124.1, on the reverse strand, counting down.
GTCTACCAACATCGTGGAAGCCAGTTGGCAGGCTTTGGTTGACAGCCTGGTCTATGGACTGCTCCACAGCGAGGATGAAAATGGCCGCACCTGACTATGTGCCCAATGACACCGCGGTGGCCAACCGCCACTATGTCTCGCCGCCGCGGCGGCCCCAACCGTGGGTGGCCAACCGGCCGGCGGAGCTGACCAATGGGCAGCCGACAGGCGCTGGGCTGGGAATACCCGGACCCGACCAGGGCTATGCCCTTCGGCTGGCTCGCCGTTTCGAGGGCCAACTGCTGCTGGGCCCGGGGGAGCACGCCGACGATGCCATCGCCGGCTGCGTGGGCGTGGCCCTGAAGCGGGCGGCCTCATTCGGGCGGGCTCCAGTAGCCGCAGACCTGGAGGTGGCTTTCCGGGTGTTCGGATTCCTTCCCCCTGGTCCCGACGAGTCGCTGGTGGCCTGGCGCAAGGAGCTCTTCGCCGGCGTCAGCCACCCCCACCACTATGCCGAGGCCCGGCACCTAGTGGATCTGGTGCCTGAGTCGGTACTGCGGATGCCTCCCAATGAGATCGAAGCCGCCTGTGCCGCCGACATATCCTCGCTGCTGACCCACCAGTGAGTTCGGCCGACAAGCCTCGGGTACGGTTCGCGCCGTCGCCCACCGGCTACCTCCATGTCGGCTCGGCGAGAACGGCCCTGTTCAACTGGCTCTACGCCCGTTCCACCAGTGGCACCATGGTGCTGAGGATCGAAGACACCGATGAGAACCGCAACCGCCCCGAGTTGACCGACGCCATCTTCGAATACCTGGCGTGGTTGGGTATCGACTACGACGAGGGTCCGTACTACCAGTCTGAGCGCCGGGAGCGTCACCGACAAGCCGTCCAGCAGTTGCTGAATGATGGCCAGGCCTACCTGTGCGACGCCAACGACAACGAGGTGCCCGGTTCCGAGATGGCCGACGGCCGGGCGGTGCGTTTCCGCACCCCGGAGGGGACCACGGTGATAGACGACGTGGTGCGAGGCGAGGTGGCCGTGGACCACGCCCAGCTGGGCGACTTTGTGATCTGGCGCTCCGATGGCTCGCCCACCTTCGTGCTGGCCAACGCAGTGGACGACGCCGACATGGCCATCACCCACGCCATCCGAGGCGAGGACCTTCTGTCGAGCACGCCCCGGGCTGTGCTGGTGGCCGAGGCGCTGGGGGCGACGCCGCCGGTCTATGCCCACCTGCCGCTGCTTGTGAACGAGCAGCGCAAGAAGCTGTCCAAGCGCCGCGATGACGTGTCGCTGGAGAGTTACCGGAAACAGGGATTCTTGGCTCAGGCGATGGCCAACTACCTGGCCCTTTTGGGCTGGGGCCCCCGTGACGGCGTGGAAATCCGGCCCATGGCTGAAATCATCGAGCAGTTCCGGCTGGAAGACGTGAACAAGGCACCGGCGTTCTTCGACATCGCCAAGCTGGAGCACTTCAACGGCGTATACATCCGCGAGCTCGACCCCGAAGCGTTCCTAGCCGCCCTCGAACCCCACCTGGCTGGCGATGACGTGCCCTGGTCCCTCGAGCGCTACCGCCCCGAAGTAATTGCCGCCATGGCCCCGCTGGTGCAGGAGAAGCTCCGCACCCTCGAAGGCATCGTTCCCCAAGTGGACTGGCTCTTTCTCGCCGAGCCCATCATCGACGGTCAGTCGTGGGACAAGGCGGTAGTGCGGGGCAAAGCCGCCGCCGAAATCCTCGACACCACCATCGCGGCGCTCACCGACTGCCCGTGGGACCCCGAATCGGTCAAAGACGCCGTATTCGCCGCTGGCGAGGCCCACGGCGTCAACCGCTCCAAGTCGCAGGCCCCCGTCCGAGTCGCCGTCACCGGTCGCTCAGTAGGCCCCCCACTTTTCGAGCCCATGGTGCACCACCTCACCCGCGACGAAGTGCTCCGCCGTCTCCGAGCGGCCCGCTCTCAGCTCTAATCCTCCTGCCTTAAGCGTTGCTCCCCCGTGGGGGCAGGGGAGTACACTGGCCGCTGCTCTCGGGAGTGGTGTAATTGGCAACACACCGGGTTCTGGTCCCGATATTGGGGGTTCGAGTCCTCCCTCCCGAGCTTGGCGCTTCCGCAGGTGGCAAAAGGACGGTGGCATGGGTAAGACTGTCTGCCGCGTTACATAGCCGGTATGCCGTTAGAGGAGCGCGCCGGTCCACTGAAGGGGGAAACGTGAAACATCTCCGTTGGATCATCGGCCTATTGGCCATATTCGCATTGGTCGCAGTGTCGTGCGGCGGCAACGACGATACGGGCGACTCCGCCCCTGCTGCGGCACCGACCGAAGCCCCCGACGATTCCATGGATGATATGGGCGACGACGACATGGATGACATGGGTGATGACTCGATGGATGACGACATGGGTGATGACTCCATGGACGACGACATGGATGACATGGGCGACGACGACATGGACGACACCGATGCCGAGCCGGTTGCCACCGAAGAGCCCGAGGTCGATCCGTGCGAGGCCGTCGACCTCGAGGCCTCCGACATCGGGATCACCTCCGACACCATCACCGTGCTGGTAATGGCCGATGTCGGCTCCCCGCTGGCCCCCGGCCTGTTCCAGGGCTCCATCGACGGGGTCAAGGCGTGGGCCGACCACGTGAACTCCGAAGGCGGATTGGCGTGTCGCCAGATCGAGGTCATTGAGCATGACTCGGCCATCAACCCCACCGAGACCACAAACGGGTTCCTGGTGGCCTGCGAAAACGCGTTCGCACTGGTGGGCACGACGGCGCTGTTCGCCCTCGACACCACCGATCTCCAGACTTGCTCTGATGCTCACGGCAACGACATCGGGGTGCCCGACTTCGCCTACATCACCACCGAGCCGCCTCACCAGTGCTCGGTGGTGACCTTTGCCTCCAGCCGCCCCAACAGCGCGTGTCCCTATGAAGGCTCAGGCCCTCGCACGGTACAGAGCCAGGTGGGCCACGTGCAGTGGTTGCAGGACAACATCAACCCCGATCTCAACGGCGTTTACTTGATACCCAACGACTTGCCGTCCACCATCTCCTCGTCGATGCCCCAGGTGCGCTCCTTCCAGGAGATCGGCGTGGTAATCGACGGCGAGCCTGGCATAAGCGGGTCCACCACCCAGTCGGAATACGGCGCCTTCATCCAGATCATGAGGGATGCCAACTCCAACTTCGCCTACTCCGGCTCTGACGATCAGTCAATGATCAAGTGGCGCAGTGAGGCCGAGGCCCAGGGCTTTGACGCCGAGAGCACGATATGGATGTGCCAGCTTGCCTGCTATACCCCCAGTTTCCTGGAAGCCGGCGATGTGATCGAGGGCACCTACACGTGGATTTGGTTCCTCCCGTTCCACGAGACCGACCACAACCAAGAGCTAGCCGACTTCATGGAGGCCATCGACAACCCGTTCCCGCCGGCTTGGGCCGCAGGGTCATGGGCTGACGGGGTGCTGTTCGAGCAAATTGTGAACGGCATTGTGGCCGAGGGCGGACCCAACGCCGTCACCCGCCAAGCGGTGCTGGACGCCGCCCGCAGCCTGACGTCCTTCGACGTGAACGGGTGGTGGGGTCCCGCCGATTACAGCACCACCCAGAACATCATGCCCTGCTTCATGCTGATGCAGGTGCAGAACAACGAGTTCGTGCGGGTTTATCCCGAAGCACCCGGCGAGTTGGACTGCAATGCCGACAATGTCGTGGAGCTGACTCTGGACTGGCTTGAGGAGTTCGGCGGCTAGCCAAGAACTTCGGGAGAGGTGACCGGAAAGGCTGAGACCCCATGATCTTGGGACTCCGCCCGCCAGTGGCGCTCGCCGCGCTGCTGGCCGGGGTCGCTGCGGTGATCATCGCCGTCTTCAACTGGAAGGGGGCGCCGGTCACAAGTGAGACCTTCCTGGTCACCACCTACATTGGGCTATTCCTCGGGGCCCTGTGGGCTATGTACGCCACCGGATTGGTGGTGGTGTACACCACCACGGGGGTCTTCAACTTCGCTCAGGGCGCCATCGGCGTTTTCTCGGCCTTCCTGTATTGGGAACTCCATGTGAATCGGGGGTGGCATTCCATCTTGGCCCTGTTCGTGGTGGTGGGCATGTTCGCTCCCGCCCTCGGGGTTTTGCTCGACATTGTGATCATGAGGCGTCTGCGCACCGCGTCGCTGGTGGTACAGCTCATGGTGACCGTGGCGATCATGGTGCTTTTGTTGTCGGTGGTGGGCGACATCTGGGAAGCCGACACCCCCCGGCGGGTGCCGTACTTGTTCGGCATCGAAAACGGCATCGACTTGGGGCCATCGCAGCTTCCCTGGCACCGGCTCATCGTGTTCTTGGTGGCCATCGCCATTGCTGTGGCCATGCGATTTCTGTTGCGCCGCACCCGCATCGGCACTGCCATGAGGGCGGTGGTGGACAATCGGGAGCTGGCCGCCCTCAACGGCGCCCGGCCCAATGTGGTGTCATCCACGTCGTGGGCGCTGGGTTCCATGCTCGGCGCACTGGGCGGCATCCTCATCGCCCCGGAGTTGGGCCTCGACCCGGCCACGCTCAACAACGTGGTGATAATCGCGTTCGCGGCGGCCGCCTTCGGTGCGTTGAGGAATCTGCCCATGGCGGTCGTGGGAGCCATGCTGATCGGGCTCTTGCGAGCCCATACCGGGGCATGGCTGGACTTCGGACCCGACTACCGATTTGCCCACCTTGCCGTTGCACCGTTGATCCTGCTGTTCGTGGTGATCGCCATGCCTCAGGCTCGATTGGAGGTCGGTCGGCTGGCCCACCACCTTCGCCGTCATGAGCGCTACACCAAATGGTGGGAGGGACTCATCGGCTGCGGGGTGGTAATCCTGCTGGCGGTGGCGTTCTCCGGAGGCTGGCTGGACTTCGGGGTCTGGGATCCAGGCGCCTGGGGCAGCCGGGAGTTGAACTCGGCCAACGAGGCCATGGCCTTTGCCCTGATCGGCTTGTCGCTGGTCCCGTTGATCGGCTGGGCCGGCCAGATCAACTTCGCCCCCCTGGCCTTCGCCGGATTCGGCGCGTTCGTATACCTCAAGCTCGCCGGAGATACCGGTAACGGTTATTGGATAATCGCGGTGGGTCTGCTGTGCGCGCCACTAGGAGCGCTTGTGGCTCTGCCCGCCGCCCGATTGCGGGGGCTTTATCTGGCCCTCATGACCATGGCCTTCGCCCAGGCCATGTCTCTGATCTTCTTTCCCCATTCGTGGGTCATGCCCACCATCGGCGTCGGTCGCCAGTTCCCCCATATCGAGCTGTTCGGTGTCACTTTTGACGACCGCCGGGGCTTTTTCCTGGTTATGGTGAGCGTTTTTGCCATCTTCGTGTACGGGCTGGTGCTGTTGCGAAGGTCCCGGTACGGGCGGAGATGGATGGCCATCAATGATTCGCAGGCCGCCGCGGCCACCCTGGGGGTGCCGGTGGTATGGACCAAGGTGGTGGTGTATGCCGTCTCAGCCTCCATGGCTGGGATCGCCGGAGTGTTCTGGGCCACCGTGTCGGGCAACGTGGACAGCGTCCAGGGGTTCGACCTGCTGATCGGATTCAACATCGTACTTTTGGTGGCGGCCGCGGGTGTGTCCATCCCCATGGCCGGGATTTTCTTGATATTCATCCCGCTGTTCACCGGGCTGGGTCACCGGCTGGAGGACGCCGGCAACGTCGACTTCCTGGTCACCCTGCTCGACATCATGACCACCTACGGACCCGGTTTGATGGTGCTCGGCATGGTGTTCAATCCCCGAGGGGCCATCTTCGAGATGGGCCGGGGGTTCGCTCCGATCCTGCCGTGGCGCAGCGATGCCCGAGCCGAGATTGCCGCCGAGAACGCCCAGAAACGCGAACCGGAGATCGGCGAATTGGGAATAGAACGCCCGTTCACTCCCGAAGAGGTGATCGCCATCGACCGGAGGCTGGGAATTTTGGACGACGTTGTACCGAAGGAGGGCTATGGCACTTCTCGAAGCTGAGCAAGTGGTCATGCGCTTCGGGGGCGTGGTGGCCCTTGACAACGCCTCGGTAGACGTCGACCCCGGTGAGGTTACCGGCCTGATCGGGCCCAACGGGGCGGGCAAGACCACCCTGTTCAACGTGGTCACCGGTTTGTTGCCGCCCACCAGTGGCAGAGTGAAATTCGATGGAGTCGACATCACCCGCGCCGGCGTGGCCAAGCGGTCGCAGATGGGCATCGCCCGCACCTTCCAGAAGTTGGAGGCCTTCAACTCGCTAAGCGCGTTAGACAACGTGCGGGTGGCGGTGGAGAAGAACCACCGCACCAAGTGGAAGCACCGGCGGGTCAACGACGTGGCCCACGAGATGCTGGGCAAGGTGGGCCTCGACGAAGTCGCCGATGTGACCGTGGGCACCCTACCCACTGGTAGCGCCCGATTGGTGGAGCTCGCCAGGGCACTGGCCTGCCGTCCCCGGGCACTGTTGTTGGATGAGCCCTCGTCTGGCCTTAATGAAGAGGAGACTTCTTCCATCGGCCAGTTGCTGCTGGAGCTCGTGGCCGACGAAAGCAACGATCTCGCGGTGCTGCTGGTGGAGCACGATATGAGCTTTGTGATGGGGGTGTGCGCCCGCATCCACGTGTTGGACTTCGGCAAGATCATCGCGGTGGGCACCCCCATGGAGGTGCAGGCCGACACCGCGGTGAGGGCTGCTTACCTGGGCAGCGACGAGTTCCGCGGTGCCTATGTGGGGGTCGACGAATGAGCGCAGAACCCGCAACCCCGCTTCTCGAGCTGGTTGGCATCCGAGCTGGGTACGGCACCATCGACGTGCTCCACGGTGTGGATCTTCGGGTAATGCCGGGAACGGTTTACGCCCTTTTGGGTCCCAATGGAGCGGGCAAGACCACCACGCTTGCGGTGGCCAGCGGCCAGATTCAGCCTCATGCCGGATCAGTGCTGCTCGACGGCCACGAGGTGAACGGGGTTTCCCCCGACAGCTTGGCCCGGGCCGGGGTTTGCCTGATTCCCGAGGGCCGGGGCATCTTCCCCAACCTCACCGTGGCCGAGAACCTGCGGATGTGTACCTATGCCGGCGTTTCCTACAAGCAGGTTCAGGAGCGGGCCTTCTCCCAGTTCCCCCGCTTGCAGGAGCGCCGCAACCAGATGGCAGGCACATTGTCGGGCGGCGAACAGCAGATGCTGGCCATGTCTCGAGCGCTGTCCACCGACCCGGCCATCCTGATGCTCGACGAGCTGTCCATGGGGCTGGCCCCCATCATTGTGGAGGAGTTGTACGAGCAGGTGGCCACCTTGGCCGAGGCCGGCCTCTCCATTTTGATTGTCGAGCAGTTCGCCCAAGCGGTTCTGGGCGTGGCCAATGAAGCCGCCATCATGCTGCACGGACGCATCCAGCGCACCGGGCCTCCCGAAGAAATCGCCGACGAATTGACCGCCGCCTATCTAGGCATGTCCTGAGGAGACAATATGAGCGACACAACTGACACCACAGGCGACAGCAGCCGGCTGGACGAGTTCCACGAAGAGGTATCCAAACTGCGAGCCTCCGGCGGACGGGCCAATCCCGATCGCTGGGTGTTCCGCATCGGGTTGATCCTCACCATTGCCGGCTTGGCCTTTACCGTGGCTTCATACATCCTCACTGGCCAGCCATATGACACGGAGGGCGGAAACCTCCATCAGTCCAACCACCTCGATCTGATCGTGTCGGCCATATTCGGCCTGAGCCTCACATTGATCGGCCTGGTGATGATCCTTATCAGCTCCTTCAAGCGCTTCATGCGCTACTGGCTGGTCCGCCTAGTCTACGAATACCGCGAGCAAACCGACCGGGTGGTGGGCAGCTAGGGCGAGAGGCGCCGGGCTCAGGCTCAGAGCTCGTCAAGCAGGGCGCGCAGACAGTCGCTGGAAGGATTCTCCAGCCAGAAGGGGTTGTCGGCGGGCATCTCTCCTCGCAGCACGGTCCGGTTCATCACCCTCACCACGATGGCGGTGTAGCGGGCCGCGGCGAACACCTCATACCAAGTGGTGTCGCCTGGATCGCGCCCCGCGTGGGCGGCATATAGATCGCGCTGTTCGGACCGGGTGGGCTCGCCCTCCAAGCGGGGCTGATCGCCCATGTGCTCGTGCGACCACCGGTCGAACATGAGCCACCACCCCAGGTCCACCAGCGGTGAGGCAATGCAGGCCGCTTCAAAATCGGTGACGCAGGCTGGCTCGAAGTCTTGCCAGATGATGTTTCCCGGCCGCCCGTCGCCCCAGTTCAGGCACAGGCCGTCGTTGGCGGGCATGTTCTCATGGAGGTAGGCGAACCCGGCTTCCAGCACCGGATGGCTGCGGCCGTTCAGCTCCCGGTCGGAGTAGTCCCGCCAGATCCGCACCTGCGTGGCTGTGCTCGGCTGGTCGCCGGTGGCCACTAGCCAGTTGAGTCCGGCCTCCTGCCAGTCGATGGCGTGGATCTGGGCCATGGTCCGCAGCCCTCGGTCCACCAGTTGGCGGCGCTGGTGAGGCTGGGCGTCGAAGAAGAAGCCGGCGCTGGTGTAGATGGGGTTCTCTCGGGGAATGTCGCCGCCCACGAACCCCATCACGAAGAACGGCCCGCCCAGCACCGAATCATCGGCTTCGTAGCCCACCAGCGGAGCGATGGGAGCATCGCAGTGGTTGGCCACCGCCGACATAACCCGGTACTGAATGTCCACCTCCACATCCAGCTCACCCGGCGCCTGCTGGGGATATACCGCCGGCTCAGGCAGCTCCCGCCGCAGCACATACCGCTCCACCTCGGGGCCGTCCCCCCGGTCCACGTCAGCATCAAACAAAAGCGTCTCCGCCGAATACCCCCCCGAAGGCACCTCAAACGCCCCGATGTCAACAGACCGAGCCCCAAGCCGTTCCACCAGCCACCGGGCCAGCGGAGCGCGAAGTTCCTCCCTTTCTGCGTCCCCGCTAGTCATGGTCTCGTAAGGGACCCCCGAGGGCGGTGGGTGGCCCGGCTCAGGGCGCCCGCCGCCCGCAGCTCTGCGAGGACGGCGGGCTGGGCCGGGACAGGACCCGCCGCCCGGACGTGTGCCCACCAACGAATGGAGGGCATCTAGCGGTACTCCTCAGGACGGGGAACGTCGTACAGCGGGTCAGGCGTCATTTCCAGCGGCCCGCCGTGCTCGATCCGCTGGCGGGTGCTGCGGTGCAGCGGGTCTTTGTCCAGCTTGGGGATCACGTGGGTGCCGAACAGCCGAATGGTCTCCAGGCAAACCTCATGGTCGAGCTGGATGGGAAGGCCGAACGACACCTGGTCGCAGCCGATCTCCTCGTAGCGCTTCACCTGCGCCAGCACCTCGTCGGGATCGCCGCATAGCAGAAACCCTGCCGCGATGCGCTCTTCCACATCTTCCAAAGTGGGCTCGGGGATGATCGTGGGATACGGCGGCACCTCGTCGGGCTTGGGGAAGGTGTCGTGGTACTTGAACACCAGCGACTGGAGGTAGCTGAGCTGCATCTGCTCGCACACCACCCGGCGGGCCTCCTGGCCGTCTTCCAAACACACCAGGCCGTTGGCGATCATCACGTTGTCGTTCACGTACTCGCCGGCGGGCTCAGCGTGGGGGATGGCGTTCTTGTAGGCCTCCACGTGGGGGGCCATCTCGTAGATGGCGGCCACGTTGAATCCCAGCACGCCCAAGCCGTGGCGGGCGGCCTTCTCATAGGTGGGGGTGTTGCCCGCGGCCACCCACATGGGCGGATGCGAGTGGCAGTAGGGCTTGGGCAGCACGTTGAAGGTGCCCCAGGTGCCGGTCTCTGGGGTTTGGAAGGCAGTGCCGTCGGGGTGGGAGTAGGCGGGGCTGCCCCAGATCTTCTTGAACTCCCAGATCACCTCGTCCCAATTGGCCTTGGTCTCCGACGGGTCGATGCCGAAACCGCCGATCTCGTGGCTGCCCGCCCCTCGGCCGGTGCCGAACTCGAACCGGCCCTTGCTCATGTGGTCGAGCATGGCCACCCGCTCGGCCAGCTTGATGGGGTGGTTCACAATGGGGTTCAAGTTGAAGATGCCCGATCCCATGTGGATCTGGGAGGTCTGCGCAAAGGAATAGGCCATGAAAACCTCGCTGGCCGAGGTGTGGGAGTAGTCCTCCAAGAAGTGGTGTTCGCTCACCCAGATGTACTTCCAGTTGTGCTGGTCGGCCACCCGCACCATCTCCAGCTCGTTCTCGAAGGCTTGATGCTCCCAATACGGGCTGCGGGCCCCGCCTCGTCGAGGGGATCCCTGCAAGAAAATGGCGAACTCCACGGTGTGCTCCCTTTGGTCCCGGTGTTTTGCTCGTGTCTGCGGCTGGCAGATTACTCGCCGTCGCGGTGGCAGGCTCAGCCCGGCCCGCTCACGCCCCCAGATCCAGCACCACCCGGCCGACCACATGGCGAGACTCCAGGGCGGTCATGGCCTCGGGCAGTTCCTCAAACGAGTAGGTGGCACTGACCACTGAGGCGAGGCTGCCCGCATCCCACAGTGCGCTGAGCTGGTGGTGGTCGTTCAGCCGCTCCTCTCGGCTGTAACGGGCAGGGATGGCCCCCACTACCGAGTAGTTGCGCTGCACCATGTGGCGCACGTTCACCGGTGCCCACTCGCCGCTGGCGAATCCGATGATCACCAGGCGGGCGTCGCGGGCCACGCACCGAGAGGCCGCGGTGTAGGCATCACCCCCTACGGGGTCATACACCACGTTGACCCCTTGCCCGTCGGTCAACTCCATGACGGTGGCGGCGATGTCGCCCTCCCGGTGGTCCACCGTCTGGTGGGCACCAAAGCCTGCGGCCGTCTCGCAGCGCTCCGGGCCGCCGGCCACTCCGATCACCCGGGCCCCCAGCGCCGCGCCCAGCGAGCAGGCTGCCGCCCCGGTGCCGCCGGCGGCTCCCAGCACCAGCAGGGTCTCGGCCGCCTTGAGCCCTCCGCGGCGTACCAGCCCAATCCAAGCAGTGTGGTAGGGGATCAGGAATCCGGCCGCCGCGGCATCGTCCATTGAATCGGGCACGGTGAATGCCGAGCCCCCCAACCCCAGACAACGCTCGGCGAACCCGCCGTCGCCGGTCTGAAACGAGGTGACGGCCATCACCCGCTGGCCGGGTTCCAGCTCCACCCCGTCGCCCGCCTCAATCACCGTCCCGCAAACCTCCTGGCCTGAAGTGAACGCTCCCTCCTTCGGCGCCAGCGGGTACATCCCCTTGCACATGAAGACATCGGGCAGGCCGATACCCACCGCCCCCACCTCCATCAAAAACGTCCCCTCCCGGGGTTCGGGCGCGGGCTTGTCAATGAGCCGAAGCACGTCTGTTGGTGAGCCCGATCCTTCAACCACCCATGCTCGCATCCGCCTAGCTTCGCCCACCCGGACCATCAAGTGCGAAGCTAAGTCCATGGCTGACCTGTATGGATTGGAAACCATCGCCACCGAGCTCGACTCCTCCGGGGTGCTCACCGCCACGCTGAACCGGCCCGACCGGGGCAACGGCCTCAACAAGCAGATGCACCTCGACCTGAGGGATCTGTACCACCGCATTGCCACCGACTCCGAGGTGCGGTCGGTGGTGCTTACCGGCGCGGGCCGGTCTTTCTGCGTGGGGGCCGACTTCGCGGTGATGGAGGAGAACCTGGACACCGGCTACCCCGAAGGGCGTCCCGACCTGCTCGACGACGGCATCGACATCGCCCGGGGGGCGCTGCGGGTCCGCCAGCCGATGGTGGCCGCCGTCAATGGCCACGCCATCGGGCTGGGCGCATCGCTGGCCCTGTTCTGCGACATCGTCTATCTGAGCGACGCCGCCCGCATCGGAGATCCCCATGTGAACGCCGGACTGGTGGCCGGCGACGGGGGAGCGGTGCTATGGCCGCTGCTGGTGGGGCTCAACCGGGCCAAAGAGCTGCTGATGACCGGCGACCTGCTCGATGCCGCCCAAGCCGAGAGCTACGGGCTGGTGAACCACGTGGTGTCTGCCGACGAAGTGCTGGCCTCAGCCCAGGCCATGGCTCAGCGGCTGGCCGCTGGCCCCCGCCACGCCGTCGAGTTCAACAAGCGGCTGTGCAACAAGGAGCTGGAAGACCGGGTGAACCGCCTCTACGACCTGGCCTTCGCGCTGGAGGCCATCACCTTCGACACCGACGACCATCGGGAGGCGGTGGACGCCTTCTTGAACAAACGCACCCCGAACTTCGGCCAGGGCGAGAAGGGCTGATCGTGGCCAACAACAAGCTCTACATTCACGAGTTCATCGACATCATCGGCCACAACCGGGCCAACTACATGCACCACATGACGGCCAACTGGTCGCCCATCGCCCAAGACGAGCGCGATCAGCTCTGCTACGGGGTATGGGCCATCGTCGGCACCACCAGGGGTTGGCCGCAGGTACTGAACCTGTGGGAGGAGGACGGCTGGGACGGCATGGCCACCTCATTCCGCCTCGAGTGCCAGGGTGCCGGTGCCCAAGACCCCAAACTGGCGAAGTGGTGGGCCCAGGCGGCCAACTATCGCAGCGGGGGTACTGACCGGTTGCTGGTGCCCGCCCCCTGGACCCGGACCATCGAGGAGTTGTGCGCCGACGGCGTCACCGGCGAGTGCTACGCCCACGAGCAGGTGAGCCTCAAGCGGGGCACCTCAGCCGAGTTCTTGGAGCGCGTCCGCACCGATGCTCAGCTCACCTATGGGCCCTTCGGCTGGGAGCTGGCTGGAGCGTGGGAAACGGCCATGGTGGCCGACGACGAGGCCTTCCTCCTGTGGGCCATCCCCACCTGGGAGTCCTGGGCCGACTTCGAGAAAGCCCAGCGCACCGACCCGGGCCTGGCCCGATGGCAGGGCGCGGTGGATGACCTCGTGGAAGGCTGGCACCGAATCCTGCTGGTAGACGCCCCCCTATGCCCGTTCAAAACCGGCCGCCAACCGGCCCGCAGCGACCGAATCGACTACGAGGACCTCTAGGTTGGAAGGGCCTCGCTAGACCGCGATCTTGTAGAGCTCGGCGGCGTTGTCTTGGAGCACCTTGCGGGCCACGTCGTCGCCTACATCGCCTAGGGCGTCGGTGGCCTGTTCTAGGCCGAATGGGTACAGGCAGGTGGGGTGGGGGAAGTCGGTTTCGAAGAGCACGTTTTCGGGTCCGACTTGGTTGATGAGTTTGTCGGGGGACAGGTCCTCAAACCAGAAGCAGCCGTACATCTGGCGGCGGAAGTAGTCGGTTGGGCTCAGGCTGAATTGGGCCTGTACGTCGGTGAGGAGCTGCTCCATTTGGTAGTCGAGCGATTCCAGTACGAACGGGATCCAGCCCACTCCCGACTCCACTGACACGATTTTGAGCGTCGGATGGCGTTCCAACACACCGGAGAAGATCAGGTTGGCCAGTACCCGGGCGTTGGTCAAGTACATCATGGCTGAGCCGATGGCCAGCTTTTCGTCGTCGCCCTGCGAGGGCCAAGGCGAGGTGCCGAACCAGCCCATCGAGCTCTCGCTGGCCCCGATGTGGAAATTCACCGGCAGCTCGTGGTCGCAGCAGAACTCCCACAGCGGCCGCCAGGCCTCCTCGCCCAGGTCGGGCAGTCCTCGCAATTGCGGATCGCTGCACATCACGATGCCCCGCAAGCCCAAACCCACGATGCGCTCGACCTCGGCCAGCGAACCCTCGATGTCCCACCACGGGACCAGGCCCATCGGGAACAGGCGCTCGCCGGAGTTCTCCTGGATCTCGGCCATGGCGTCGTTGTACACCGACACGCACAGCCGTTTGAGCTCCACGTCTTCGATCTGGCCGAACTTCTGGCTGCCGAAGCCGGCCAGGTTGGGGTAGAGGATCTGGGCGTGGATGCCGATCTGGTCCATGACTTCCACCCGGGCGTCCATGTCGTAGGCGCCGGGATGGACGTCTTCGATGATCCAGCCCATGAAGTCGGTGCCCAAGGCCTTGCTGCCATCGGGGCGCACCACGCCGCTGGCGGTGGCGAAGCCCAGGGGTTCCCCGTCGAGGACCCAGTGAGGCCGTCCATCCACATCGGCCACCCTCGGAAGGCGGTCGGCATAGCCCGCCGGCGCTCGGCTGCTCCAAAGGTCGTGGGGCTCGGTTAGGTGAGTGTCTACGTCAATTACTCGGATCTGATCTCGCGTCGCGGTCATGCCCAAGTTTGGCACGCCCTACCAGCCTCCGGCGGGGCGGCGGGCTGTTTCTTCGGGGTCGTGGTGGCGGGTCCTGTTTCAGGAGGGAGCGCCGTCGGAAAGGTAGGCGCGGGCGGTGGTTAGGACTGATTGGGCTAGGGGGCCGTTGGTTCTGAGATCGGATGCATCCGGGGGCATGCGGCGGGTGGCTACCCGGCACCAGTGGCTGGCTGTGCCGGTGATGGATTGTGGGGCATTTTCGTCGCCGTAAGTCCAGGCTTCTCCGGATGGGGAGATCAGTTCCAGGCGGAGTTCGGAAAGGGGGGCGGGCGGGGTTACTCCCTGGCTGCGGAAGGCGTAGGGGAGGGCGCGGTAGCCGAGGTGGGCGACATGGCGGAGGCGGTCGGTGTCCACCGGCTCGACTCCGGCGGTGGTGAAGCAGTCGAGGCCGTGGGCCCATGTCTCCATGAGCCGAGCAGTGGCGAAGGAGCGGCAGGTCATTGGGCCGTCGCCCCAGATAATCGGGGCCTTGGCGTCCAGCGTGGCCATCACCTCGAAGCTGGCCGCCCGAGACATTCGCCAGTTGCCCAGCACTTCGGCCGGGTCGCCGGGCACGGGGCGGTCGGGCCAGCGGCCGGTGGGAGCGAATACTTGATCGCTGCGGCCGGTCAACGCCAGCAGCGCGGCGCCCTCGCTCACGTCGAGGTGGTGGATCTGGTGAGCCAGCGTCCACCCCGGCGACGGCGACCGCCAGGTCCACACCTCCGCAGGCAGCGGCGCCACCAGATCGTCCAAAACCTGATGCTCGGCAGCGAGGTCGTCCAACAACACATCGTCCATGCGACGAATGTACTGATCGGGGCGGCCCACTAAGGTGGCGCAGGTCGAATAGTTCAGGGGGAAACAATCGGGTGGGCGAGTTCATCCAACTGCTAGTGAGCGGGGCGATTGCCGGCGCCATCTACTCGCTGATCGCCGCCGGGCTCACGCTGAGCTACACCTCCACCGGCATCTTCAACCTGGCCTACGGCGGCATCGCCTACACCTCGGCCATGCTCTACTTCCAGCTGATCAATGCCCTGGGCATCGAGAGCCTGGGCATGAGGCTGTTGTCGTTCTTCCTAGTGGTGGTGGTGTTCTGTCCGCTGCTCGGCCAGCTCCTGAACGTGGCGGTGTTCCGACCCCTGGCTAGGGCCAACGACGCGGCCAAAGTCATGGCCACCATCGGCATTTTGGTGGCGTTGCCCGCGTTAACCGATTTGCTCGTCGACTTGGGCACCAAGACGTGGGACTGGGGCCTGCAATCCACCGACTACGTGTTCCTCACCCCCGGGGTGTGGAAGGTGCCGAGCGAGACATGGACCTACGATCTCGGCAGCTTCGACCTGCGCATCAGCAGCAACCAGTGGGCGGTGCTGGTGGTGGCCGTCGTCGTCGCGGTGGCGCTGTGGGCGCTGATGCGCCATACCCGCATCGGGCTCCAGATGCGGGCCGTGGTGGACCGCCCCGACCTGGCCGGGCTGCGGGGGGTCAACGAGTCGTTCACGTCATCGTCGGCGTGGATTATCGGCACAATGCTGGCCGGGCTGGCCGGGGTGATCGGCGCACCGGTGTTCAACTCCCTCGAGTCCAATCAGTACAACGTGTTCATGTTCATCGCCACCGCCGCCGCGGTGGTGGGGGGGTTGCGCTCCATCCCACTGGCATTCGCCGGCGGCGTGGCCCTAGGAGTGGTCACCAGCTGGGTGGGCCGGTACGCCACGTTCGCCCAAGACATCCGGGGCTTCGAGAGCTCAGTGCCCTTCGTGGTGCTGTTGGTGGGGCTGCTGTTCATGGCCCGGGAGCGAACTCGTCGCTCCGGCGTGGTGGCCGACGCTCCTCCGGCCACCGTCTACACCGACGACCTCCCGGCATGGCGAGTGCGCCTGCCCTGGGTGCTGGGAGCGGCGTTCATTGTGGTCCAAGTCTTCGCCTTTGCCGACCAATTCTGGTTGGGACTATGGATCACCGGCTTGGCCTTCGCTCTGGTGTTCATGTCGTGGGTGCTGCTCACCGGTCTCGGCGGCATGGTCAGCCTGGCTCAGGCCGCGTTCGTGACCATGGCCGCCATGACCGCGGGTCTGATACTCGACAAGACCGGGCTGCCGTTCATACCCGCGCTGATCGGGGGCACGATAATCGCCGGGGTGCTCGGCGTGATCGTGGCCCAGCCCGCCCTGCGGCTGGGCGGCCTGCCTTTGGCCCTGGCCACGCTGGCGCTGGCCTTCATGAGCGAGCGGGTGCTGTTCGAGTGGAGCTGGTTCAAAAACGGCCAGGGCACCAAGGGATGGGACATCCCCCGCCCCGAACTGGGGCCGTTCGACTTCGAAGACGAGAAGTCGCTGGCGGTGCTGTTGGTGATACTGGTGCTGGCCGCGGGCTGGCTGGTGCGAAACCTCCAGCGTTCGGTTACTGGCCGGGCCATCATCGCGGTGCGCAACTCCGAGCCGGCCGCAGCCACCTCGGGCCACTCGATAGTGCGCACCAAGCTGGCCGTGTTCGCCCTGTCGGCGCTGTTGGCCGGGTTCGGCGGCGTGTTCTTCGCCACGTTCATCGGCAATGTGACCCCGTTCACCGCCACCACCCAAGCCGGGCTGTTCTGGCTGGCGGTGGTGATCCTGGTCGGCATCCGCCGCCCCGGCGGTGCAGTGATGGCCGGTGTGATGGTGGCGGCCAGCGGCCACACGTTCGGTACCGGCTGGCATTGGGAGTGGATGGAGTCGTGGCACGTGGTGCTGGTGGCGTCGGTGTTCGGCGCGGCGGCGCTGGCCACCGCCATCCGCGACCGTCAAGTGGGACTGCCGTTCTCGCCGCCGATCCTCGGCGTGTTGGCGGTGCTGGCCTTTGTCTGCCTGGCCCGGGTCTACTCCTGGTACCCCATCGACTGGGACGGCTTCGACCAGTACGACGAGGCGCGCAACATACCGGCCTTCATGTTCGGCCTCGGCGCCATGCAGCTGGCCCGCGAGCCCGACGGGATCCTTGCGTTCACCGCGGCCCAGAACCGGGCTCGACGTGATGCCTGGCGCCGGCGGCTCGCCGCCTGGCGGGGAGAGGCCGAGGCTGTTGAGCCAAGTCCGGCGGCCGAAGCAGCCCCGGCCGCGGTCGTGACGGCTTCGACCCCGTCTGACGTTCCGGAGCCCGCGGAGGAAGCGGGCGACCAGTATGTCGGCGATCACCCACCGGCGTTGGAGCTGGTCAACGTGCGGGCCAGCTACGGGCTGGTGGAGGCCCTCCACGGAATCGATTTGTCAGTGCCCCGCGGCGAGATAACGGCGCTGCTCGGGCCCAACGGCGCGGGGAAGTCCACCACTTGTGCGGTGGCTTCGGGCCTACTGCCCGCCACCCATGGCAGGATCCGATTGGACGGTGAGGACGTTACCAGCCTGCGCAGCCATCGCCGGGCCCGCCGGGGCGTGGTGCTGGCCCCCGAGGCCCGGGGCATCTTCAGCGGCCTCACCGTGCGGGAGAACATGCAGCTCTGGCTGCCCAACCCCGAGGACCGGGATCTGTGCTGCGAGCGGTTCCCCATCCTGGGGGAGCGCCAGAACCAGTTGGCCGGCAACCTGTCCGGGGGCGAGCAGCAGATCCTCACCCTGGCGCCGCTGTTGGCCCATCCTCCTGAGGTGCTGATTGCCGACGAGCCGTCGCTGGGGCTGGCTCCACTCATCGTGAACCAGATCCTGGAGTTGTTCATAGAGTTCAAGGAGCG
Source organism: Acidimicrobiia bacterium (assembly GCA_022827405.1). GTDB lineage: Bacteria > Actinomycetota > Acidimicrobiia > Acidimicrobiales > Bin134 > Poriferisocius. Next base: position 1,102 of record JAJDTA010000124.1, on the reverse strand, counting down.
GGGGGTGGCCCTGCTGCTAGTGGAGGAAAAGGCACGCGACGTGCTGGAGATCGCCGACTCGGTGGCGTTCATCAGCCTGGGCCACATCACCTGGCACGGCCCCCGGTCCGAAGTGGACCACGACCAGCTTGACGCGGCCTATCTCGGGGAAGCCACCACTACATCACACTGATCTTCTCGAGGATGACAGTCGAAGGTCGCTGTCCTACTATGTCGGCAGCCCAAATCCCGGAGGGGGACATGAAGAAATCACTGCTTTACAAGCTTCTCGCGCTCTTGGCCGCGTTTACGCTGGTGGCTGTCGCCTGCGGCAACGACGACGATGACGACGGAGCAGCCGCGCCTGCACCAGAGGCCACCGAGGCTCCTATGGCCGAATCCCGCACATGGGGAGCATTTGCCTACGAGATAGATTTTGAGCCCTCCACCCGAGGCGTCACCGACGACACTATTCGCCTCGGTGCCATGACCCAAGATGCGCTGTACGGCGGATTCACCGACGGCATCGAAGCTCGTCTCGGGCGGGCCAACCGCGACGGCGAGCTGCCCGGTGGCCGGCAGGTCGAGCTAGTGCAGTACGTGGACGATGGCAGCGATCCGCAAGCCAACTTTGAGGGTGCCCGCAGCATGGTGGAGAACGACGAGGTGTTCGGCATTATGGTCACCTCGGCGGTCTCGCTTCCCCAGACCACCGACTACCTGGCCGAGAACCAGGTGCCGTTCACCGGTTGGGGGTTCATGCCCGGCTTTTGCGCCCCCAACGACTGGGGATTCGGGTTCAACGGCTGCTTGAGCGGCTACGCCTTCGGAGTCGAGGGCGCTGATCCCCTCGTGTCGGTCCAGAACATCTGGTACGACTTCTTCGGCACCGAGGACATCCAGGTCGGCATCTTCAACAGCGATGACGATGCCGGTCGCGCCGGCCATGCGCTGTACGAAACCCTGTGGGCCGGCAAGCTGGCCTTCAACGATTTCGTGCCCACCCAGACCGCGGGCGGCATCACTGATCCCACCCAGTTCGTGAACACGGTGCTGGAGACGGAGCCCGACCTGGTGATCCTGTCCACCGACTTTGCCGGAGCCATCACCCTCAAGGCGTCCA
>JAJDTA010000208.1 GCA_022827405.1 Acidimicrobiia bacterium | reverse complement strand
CGAGTCGCCCGACCACGCCCTCCACGCCGCCCTGGTGGCCGAGCACACCGCCCGCATCGTGTGGGGCGCCAGCCGCCTCGGCGACCCCGTCGACCTCCCCGAAAAAGCCCGCACCGACTTCGAAGGCGTCTACACCTACCTCCGCACCGAAACCTGGTCGGCTAATCGGTAAGGGGCCGTGTGTAGCACTTTTGCTACACTTGTCGTATGAGTGAGGTCGCTTCTCGGGAGCTTCGCAATCAGACGCGGGCTCTGTTGGACCGGGTTGCCGACGGTGAGCGGATCACGATCACTGTTCAAGGACGGCCAGTGGCGGAGTTGACGCCGGTAGCCAATCGGCCAATCTGGATGGGCCGAGAGCGATTCGTCAGCCAGGTTTTGGCATTCCAGGCTGATGCTGGCCTCGCCGCAGAGTTGGCCGAGCTCAGCGATGAGACCACCGACGATCTCCCGTGGCCATGAGCAGAGGACTGGCGGACACATCCCTGTTCATCGCCCGAGAGAGCGGACGCCCGCTCCAGGAAGACCTGCTGCCCGACGAGCTGGCGGTCTCAGCCATAACCCTCGGTGAACTACGCGCCGGGGTGCTAGCAGCCCCCGACATTGAAACCCGCTATCAACGGCTCTCCACCCTCACCGCCGCGCTCGCCCTTCAGCCGATCCCGATCGATGATGAGGTCGCCGCTTCCTGGGCCAGACTTCGCCTCGTCCTGCGGGACAAGAAGCTCAAGATGCCCGTCAACGACTCATGGATCGCGGCAACGGCCATCTCACTCGGCGTCGCCGTCGTCACCCAAGACGACGACTTCCCCATTCTTGAAGAACTCGATGTGGTCCGGGTTTGAGCGGTCAGGCGGTGGCGAGTTCTAGGGGGGCGATTTCTTCGAGGCTGATGGGGCGGTTTGCGACGCCTTCAAAGGCGTCGTTGGCGGAGTAGACCTCTTCGCCCCGCAGGCGGGCCTCGGGATCGTCGAGATCGACGGGCCACACGATGCCCATGCGGGCTTGGGCCAGGTAGTAGGAGTCAACGTCGGGAACCTCGATGCCCATGGCCTCCAAGGTGCGGCCGGGGTAGGCAATGCTCATGACGCCCTCGGTGAACACCGCGTCGTCGTCGGCGATGACCCGGTCGCAGTCGAACTCCAGGCGGTGGGCACCGGTCTGCACGATGCTGCGGTCGTAGAACCCCCGGATGGCGTCGCGGTCACCGCCGGGGCTGGCGATGGGATCGTCGGGGTTCGACCAGATGATGTACTGGGGCTTTTCGCTGAGGGTGGCCACCACCCCCTCGATGTCGGCCTGGGCCTCGCACTTCATGTGGGCCAGCACCAGCTCCAGCACATGGCGCCGCCGGGGGTTGGTCTCAGCCTCCAGCTTCTCGGCCACCAACCGCCACGTCTTGTTGGGATTCATCTTCATCGCCACTGCCTTTCACTCTGGCTCAAACGTAGAGGCTAATGGTCAAGCGCCGAGCGACTCCAAGGGGGCGATCTCGTCGAGGCTGATAGGGCGATTGGCGATCCCCTCGAAGCGATCGCCCTCGGCATACACCTCTTCGCCGGAGAGCCGGGCCTCGGGGTCGTCGGGGTCGATGGGCCATACGATGCCCATGCGGACTTCAGACAGGTAGTAGGTGTCCACGTCGGGCACCTCGATTCCCAGGGCTTCGAGCGTGCGCCCGGGGTAGGCCATGCGCATGACCCCCTCGGTGAACACGGCGTGGTCGTCGACGATCACCCGATCCAAGTCGAGCTCCCACCGGTGGGCACCGGTCTGCACCAAGGCGCGGTCATAGAGATCGCGGATCGCGTCGCGGGAGCCCCCAGGACTGGCAACGGGATCGTCGACATGAGGCCAGATCTTGTATTGGGGTTTCTCGCTCAAGGTGTCGATCACCCCTTCGATGTCGAGCCGGAGCTCGCGCTGCATGTGGTCAAGCACCAATTGCAAGACATGGCGCCGCCGAGGATCCGTTTCGGCCTCCAGCCGCTCCTCCACCAGCCGCCAAGATCTATCGGGATCTATCTTCATTGCCACCGCCCTTGCTCCGGCTTCGACGATAGGGGTTGGGCAACGGCTCGCACACTACTGACCATTAGTGTGCCTAGCCGATGAGCGATCGGGAGTTTGCGGGCAAGACGGCCATCGTCGGCATTGGGGGCAGCGATTTTGCCGGGCTGTACCGCACGCCGGACCCGGAGCGGACCGGGGAGGCGCTGGCCACTGAGGCCATAGCGGCGGCCATTGCCGATGCCGGGCTGGAGAAGTCGCAGATTGACGGGCTCATTACCGGGGGGCTGCCTCACTATGAGCCGGTGGCCTACCGCACCGGGCTCACCAACGTGCGCTTCGTGGTGGACTACCCCCAGGCCGGGCGGATGTGCGCCATGGCGCTGATGCACGCGGCCACCGCGGTGCATCACGGGCTGGCCGACTACGTGGTGCTGTTCAACTCGGTGGTGTTCCGCTCCCAGGGCACCAAGTTCGGCGCCCAACCCCAAGGATTGCTGTACGACACGATCTATGGCATGGCCTCGCCGGGGGCGCAGTACTCGATGGGGTTCACCCGCTATCAGGCCGAGTACGGGGGCACCGAGGAGCAGCTGGGGGCCATTCCGGTGGCCATCCGCTCCCATGCCCGGATGATGCCGGGGGCCATCATGCAGGCCGAGATGTCCATCGACGACTACTTGGCCGCCCGCTACATCGCTGAGCCGCTGCGGCTGTTCGACTACTGCCTGGTTAACGACGGGGCGGTGGCCTATGTGGTGACCACCGCCGAGCGGGCCCGGGACCTGGCCCATCCCCCTGTGCTGATCGCCGGCACCGCGGGGCGGGCCAACTTCCGGGAGTGGTATGTGGATCTGGGCTTCTGGGACGAGGCCTGCGAGTCGATGAAAGCCGATCTGTTCGACCCACTGGGGGTGACCACCGACGACATCGACTGCCTCCAGGTGTACGACAACTTCAGCGTGTCGGTGCTGTGGGGGCTGGAGGGTTTCGGTTTCGCCCCCAAAGGCCAGGGACTGGACTGGGTGCAAAACGGCCGCATCGCTCTGGGCGGCGAACTGCCGATCAACACCAGCGGGGGGATGTTGAGCGAGTCGTACCTCCAAGGGTGGAACCAGCACGCCGAGGCGGTGCGCCAGTTGCGGGGCCAGGCCGGGGAGCGCCAAGTGCCCGACTGCGACTGGTCGCTGTTCTGGTGTCTGTCGGCGTTGCCGGGGGCGTCGCTGTTGTGCCGGGACGGGTTGTTATGAGCAGCGAAGCGGCCTACGCCAAGCCGCTGCCCACGGTAACCCCCGAGGATCGTGAGTTCTGGGCTGCGGCCCGCGAGCACCGCTTCGTGCTGCCGCAGTGCCGGGCGTGCGGGCACGTGTGGTTCCCGCCCTATGCCTCCTGTCCCGCGTGTCTGTCGTTCGACCGGGGATGGACAGAGGCGTCGGGCCGGGGCACGGTGTGGGGCTTCACCATTATGAGGCAGCCCTACATCCCGTCGTTCGAATCAGAGCTGCCCTACAACGTGGTGCTGGTGGAGCTGGAGGAGGGGCCGATGGTGTACTCCAACCTCATCGGCATCGACAACGCCGACATCGCCTGCGGCCTCGCCGTGGTGGCCGTGTTCGAGGACGCCACCGACGAGATCACCCTCATCAAATTCCGCCCCGCCTGAGGGGCGGATGGACTAAATCGTGGTCATGCCGTGGGCGTGGCCGGCGGTGTAGCCGCCGTCCACGGGGAGGGCGACGCCGGTGACGAAGGAGGAGTCGTCGGAGGCCAGAAAGAAGGCGGCGCCGGCGATCTCCGAGGGGAGCCCCCAGCGCTTGAGCTTGTGCTGGTCGCGGATGCTGTCGGCAATGGGCCCGAGATGGGGGATGACCGACTGGAACATGGGGGTGTCGATGAAGCCGGGGCAGATGGCGTTGGCCCTGATGTTGGCCGGGCCGTAGTCGTTGGCGATGTTCTTGGTGAGCAGGATCACCCCGCCCTTGGAGGCGTTGTAGGTGCTGCCCCCCTCGCAGCCCTCGAGGCCCTCCACGCTGGCGATGGTGATGATGCTTCCCGAGCGGGCCTGCACCATGGGCTTGAGGGCCGCCCGGCACGACAGCATGGTGCCCTTGAGGTTGATGTCTTGCACCCGGTCCCACTCCTCGACATCGAGTTCGTGAACCTGGCCACCGCCGGCCACCCCGGCCGCGGTGACCAAAACGTCGAGCCGGCCATGGTCTTGGACGATCTGGCTCACCAGATCCTCTTGGGCGTCGGCGTCGCGCACATCCACCAGGTGGAAGCTCGAAGCCGGGGCCATCTCGGCCACCGCTTTCCAACCATCGCTTTCGGCAATGTCGGAGCCGATCACCACGGCCCCCTCCTCGGCGAAACGCTCTGCGGAGGCCAAGCCGATGCCCGAAGCCGCCCCGGTGACCCACGCCACCCGGCCCTCTAGTCGTCCCATTGCCGTTGCCTCTCTCTTTAGTGCGGTCGGGCGAATCGTAGGCTCGACAGAGCTAAATCAGACAGTCCGAGGGCCGATTAACGTGCCAGGAAGCTCGCCCGTGGGCTCGTTTTCCCAGTAGGTGGCGACGCCGTTGGCAATGGTGGCTTGAAAGCCGCCCGACTCCCGGGTGAACCGCCACGACCCCCCGGGGATGTCGCGCACCTTCACCTCTGATCCCAAGGAGATCTCATCGAGGCTGAACACCGCCAGATCGGCGGTTTTGCCTGGTGCGACCACCCCCCGATCGGTCAGGCCGAAAAAGTCCGCAGTCCGGCCGGTGAGCACGCGGACCGCCTCCTCCAGGGTCAACAGGCCGGTGTCGCGGTGGTAGTGAGTGAGCAGGTGGGTGCTCTGGCCAGCACCGCAGAACAACTGGAGGTGGGCACCGCTGTCGTTGACGTTGGTAAGCGTGTGGGGCGAGCGGATCACCTCGGCTATGGCGGGCTCGTCGTGGACATCGGGCAGCGCCCGCAGCGATGAGCCGATGCCGTTGTCCAGCAACCAGGAGGCCAGCGCATCGGAGACATGCTGGCCGGTGTTGGCGGCGTGGTCGGCCAACGAGATCCCGAGAGGTCCGACACCGGTCTCGGACAGGGCGAATATCAGCGTGTGGGGGTGATCGACCCGGGCCCGACGGGATTTCTTCCGGTTGTCCCAGTCGAAGCGGGCCTGATCCCGCCATGCGGGGTCGCCCAGCAGGGTCATCTTCTTCTCGGGGGGTCCGTTGACCAAGTCGTTCCAGGCCGGGACCCGCTGGAAGGTCAGCGCCTTCTCGAAGTTGAAGTACAGGTCCAGCGGTTTGGTGCCCACTGTGGGCCAGAAGTCCACCCCCGCTTCCCGAAGGCGGCGGTCGAAGGCCAGCGTGTCGGCCCGGTAGTCGGCCTCGTTGGCCATGGCGGGAATGGCGGTCCACTGCCCGCGAACGCCCCGAGGTCCGGCCATGGCCGCGAACCGCTCCACATCGTGGAAGTTGTGCTCGGGTTCGTTGAACCGGGTGATGGCCTGGAAGGTGGCACCGGGGTGGGCGGCCAGCACGTCGAACAGCGAGGCGTACTCGTCATCGCCGGCATGGCGGCTGGGAACCAGCCGCAACGTGCGGTCGAGGTCGAAGCCGTTGGTGGACAGGCCGAGGGCACCAGCGGCCAGTGCCTCGTCCAGTGCTTGGGCCATGGCGGCGCGCTCCGCGGGGGTGGCGGGACGCTCCCAAGCGGCGTCGCCCATCACGAAGGTGCGCAAGCTGATGTGGCCCACGTAGCCGGCGATGTTGGCCGCAGTGGGCTGGGAGTCGAGTGCCGCCCGATATTCCGGCCATGTGGCCCACGTCCAGGGAACCTCCTCCTCGAAGGCGACCAGGGGCAGATCCTCCAGGGAGCAGAACAGGTCCACCACCTCTTGGCGCTGAGGGCCATCGAGGGGCGCCATCGACATCCCGCAGTTCCCGAACACAGTGGTAGTGACCCCGTAGCTGGGCAGCGGATCAAAGGAGGGATCCCACCACATCGCGCCGTCAAGATGCGTATGGGTCTCGATGATGCCGGGGGTAACCAGGGCACCGGAGGCGTCCAGCACCTTCTCCCCCTCGGAGGCCAGGCTGGGGCCAACTTCCGCGATGATGCGCCCCCGCACCCGCACATCAGCCCGCCGGGCCGGCGCGCCTGTGCCGTCCACCACCGTTCCCCCGCGAATCAACAAACCGTCCATACCCGCGACAGTACCGCCGCAATCCGATGTCGAGACAGGCAGAGGCGGACTAAGCCGCCTCGGCGGGGGGATCGGGCTCCAGCTTGGCCTCAATGCGGGCCAGGCGTTCATCGTGAGCCCTCAGCTCGCCAGTGAACCTGGTTTCTAAGCGGCGGAGTTCGGAGGTGAACTTGATTTCTAAGGCATGGACTTCGCCGACAAGGCCGTCGACCTTGTCCTCCAGCCGGCCGAACCTGTCCTCCAGCCGACCGAACCTAGCTTCTACCGCGGCAAAGCCGTTGGTCACGAGGTCACTCAGATTCTTGAACAGCACGAAAAACATGCCGAACAGACCGGCGCCCAAGACGCTGATCAAGGTGGTAGTGATGGCGGTATTCATTCAAGACTCCCTCAAAGAGGGTTGAAGAGGGGGAAGTGAATGGGGCCAGGTTATCAAGGGACAAGATCGAAGCCATCGCAGTGGAGCGGCCTCACAACGGAGAAATGCCTCCGGTCCATCGTCGCGACCGTGGTGACGCCGAGGCGTTCCGCGGCCGTTATCACCGAAGCGTCAACCGTCCCCAGGGGAAGGTCGCGGTAGGCATGGACCAGCTCGGCGATTCGCAGCCAGTCGTTGGCGGCCACAGGTTCAACACCGAGATGGCCTGAGGCGAGATCTCCCAAAAAACGCACTTCGGCAGTAGCTCCCAAGCGGGTGCCGACGAGATAGCTGACTTCGGTAACCACCAGAGTCGGAACAACAAGAGGTCCTGGATGGGTCAGCAGGAGATCCAGGCTGGCTGCGTGGTGCTGGTCGTCGGCATCGATGTAGGCGTAGAGAGGACCGGCATCGACAATCAGGGCGATGGCGCAACCTCTCGGGCCAGGATCTCCTCAATGCGCTCGGAAATGTCACGGCGCCCGCTGCGACCGGCGCCCGCGGCACCGAGGGACCTCTGCGCGCCCAAGTGGTTCTTTATCGCCTCCCTGGTCAACTCGGAGATCGTGATGCCGCGCCGCTGCGCCTCATGTCGGAGCCGGGCGTCCACCTCGTCGGGAAGCTTCACCGTGGTCCGCTTCATGTATGCCAGCATACCAAATGACGGTTAGGCAGCCTCGGCGGGGGGATTGGGCTCCAGCTTGGCCTCGATGCGAGACAGGCGCTCGCCGTGGGCCCGAAGCTCGGCGGTGAATTTCTCGGTGAACTTGATTTCTAAGGCATGTACTTCACCAACGAGACCGTGGACCTTGTCCTCCAGCTGGCCGAATCTGTCCTCCAGTTGGCCGAACTTGACATCCACTGCGGCGAAGCCGGCGGTCATGGTGTTGCTCAGGTTCCTGAAGAGCATGAACAGGTTTCTGAACAGCACAAAAAACATGCCGAACAGACCGGCGCCCAAGACGCTGATCAGGGTGGTGGTGATGGCGGTATTCATTCAAGACTCCCTCAAAGAGGGTTGAAGAGGGGGAAGTGAATGGGGCCAGGCTAGCAAGGCAGGGTCAGACGCCCAGCAGATGGAGCTATAGGGTTCTGGTCCGTGAAGCTCAGCGTTGCTTTCATTCTGGCCTCCTGGACTTTGCTGGTCGGGTTGGCAGCTATTGACGAAGGCTTGGTTTCGGCTCAGGGCCCGGCCCAGCAGAGCGCCGCTGAGCGATGCTTTGAGCACCATAGATTCGGCGCCCAGCCGGTGGATGTGGCCAAAACCGTTGACGGCCAAACCGTGCTCGCACAAACCAGTTGGAACTGGCACGACACCATTGGCTGCTACCTCACCCTCAACCAACAAGCCCTAGCCGCCCTGCTGGCCGCCCCGCCCCCGCAAGACCTGCCCGACGCCCCGAACGACGCCTCAGGAAGGTGCTTTGAGCATCACAGTTTCGGTTATAGCCCTGTCGATGTCGCCAAAACCGCTGACGGCCAAACCGTCCTCGCCCGCCTGAGTTGGGGCCACCACAGCACCATCGGCTGCTACCTAGTGCTCGACAAGACCGCCCTTGCCACCCTGCGAGCAGCTGCCACAGAAGCGGACGACAGCACAACCGACACCGAGACACCCGACACCGACGCAACAGAGGAAACAACACAAGAAGTTCCCTTATCAGTGCGGGTGTCTTCAGAATCTCAACCTGAGGTCAAAGCCGGGCGGTCTTTCGAGGTGACGGTGGAGTTCAACCGCGCTGTTAGCGGGTTCGATGCTGATGACATCAACGTTGTCAACGGCGATATCACCCGTTTTTCAGGCTCGGGCTCAAGGTACAGAGCAACAGTGACCGCGGCGGCACTGGGCACCGTGGTCGTGCTGATCCCCAAGGCTGCGGCCCGAGACCAACATGGACGTGGCAACGAGCCATCGCAGCCGTTCACGGGAACCGCCAGAACGCAGGCATCCACTGCCGCCGCCATCGCAGCCGGCAGCTTTCACTCCTGCGCCGTCACAGGGGATCAGACCGTCACCTGCTGGGGCAACAACCAGTACGGCCAAACCGACGCTCCCGCCGGCCAATACACCGCCATCGACACCGGCGAGTCCCACTCCTGCGCCATCACAGCCGACCGGAACGTCACCTGCTGGGGCAACAACCAGCATGGCCAAACCGACGCTCCCGCCGGCCAATACACCGCCATCGCCACCGGCACTGCTCATTCGTGCGCCATCAATAACGACCGCGCCGTAGCCTGCTGGGGCAACAACACTTTCGGCCAGACCAACGCTCCCGCCGGCCAATACACCGCCATTGCCACCGGCGGCTTTCACTCCTGCGCCATCAGAGTCGACCAGTCCACCGCCTGCTGGGGCGACAACTTCGATGGCCAAACCGACGCTCCCGCCGGCCAATACACCGCCATCGCCACCGGCACTGCTCATTCGTGCGCCATCAGAATCGACCGCACCGTAGCCTGCTGGGGCGACAACTTCGATGGCCAAGTCGACGCTCCCGCTGGCCAATACACCGCCATCGCTACCGGCGACACCCACACCTGCGCCATCAGAACCAACCAATCCATTGCCTGCTGGGGCAATAACCGGTACGGCAAGACTGACGCTCCCCCCGGCCAATACGCCGCCATCGACACCGGCCAAACCCATTCCTGCGCCATCAAAGTCGACCAGACCATGGTTTGCTGGGGCAACGACCAAGGCGGCCAAATTGATGTCCCTCAAAGTCCATTCACCGCTCTCGTTCCCGACGACAGATTCTTCGACCCATGGGATCGCGGGGCGGTAAGCGCTTCCACTCTCGCGGAGTTCCAACGCCAAGAGCCCGATCCCGGCTGGACCGGCGACATCGACACCTGCGTCGCCGGAACGACGACCCAGCAATATCGCGACAGCATCTTCCAGCGAATTAACTGGTACCGGCAGATGGCCGGCGTCTACCCCGTTGTCGAGAACTTGGAGTTCTCAGAATTTGCCCAGCACGCCGCTCTCATCATGGTCGCGGGTGGCGGGCTTTCGCACTCCCCCGATGAAGACCGCCCCTGCTATACCCAAACCGGCTACATAGGAGCTAGTAACAGCAATCTAGTTGCAAGCAATCTAGTTACAGTCGCCGGGGTATCCAGTATCGACGCTTACATGCGAGATTCAGGAAGCAACAATCTGGAGGTTGGGCACCGACGCTGGATACTACGGCCGAATAGTGTCGAGTTCGGCACGGGCGACATTCCCAGAAGTCGAAACAGGCGGTCAGCCAATGCCCTATACGTGGTCCCCGTCCCCGCATCATGGGACAGATCGTTTGAGACCAGGGAAGAGCGGGGGTTCGTAGCGTGGCCTCCCCCGGGATATGCATTGCATCGAGTTGTATGGGGGCGCTGGTCGTTCTCGCTGGCAAACGCCGACTTCTCCAACGCCTCAGTCTCGGTGGCCGACATCGCCGGCCCGGTAGGGGCTGAGATCATCGCCCGTATTTCTGGACGAGCGTCGGCGCTGGTCTGGGCAATGGACGGCGACAAGAACTCTTATCGGCATGATCAACCTACAGACGGCGATCACTGCTACGTAGTGACGATCACCGGGGTGCGAATCGACGACGTCGCCCAGGTGCCCTACGAGTACGCCACCTGCGTCATCGACCCTCAAAAATAGCCGGCTCAAAAGCGAGCCTTCTCGCCCCGCGGGCATCCGGCCAGAGCAAGGGCAGCCTGACAGGCTGGCAGTCAGGCCGCCTCGGCGGGGGGATCGGGTTCCAGCTTGGCCTCGATACCGGCCAGGCGCTCGCCGTGAGCCCGAAGCTCGGCGGTGAACTTCTCAGTGAATTTGATTTCTAAGGCATGGACTTCGCCGACAAGGCCGTGGACCTTGTCCTCCAGCCGGCCGAATCTGTCCTCAAGCCGACCAAACCTGTCCTCAAGCTGGCCAAACTTGACGTCCAATGCGGCGAAGCCGGCGGTCATGGTGTTGCTCAGATTTCTGAAGAGCATGAACAGGTTTCGGAACAGCACGAAGAACATGCCGAAGAGGCCGGCGCCCAGAACGCTGATCAAGGTGGTGGTGATGGCGGTGTTCATTCAAGACTCCCTCGAAGAGGGTTGAAGAGGGGGAAGTGAATGAGACCAGGCTAACAGGGTTCTGTCAGCAGTCCTGATGGATTGGATCGCTACGACTGTTTGTGCAGCCAAATCAGACGCTCTGGTGTCCAGAGGTGTGGACGTGGCCGAAGTGTTGGTCTCATGTGTGAGATATCGGCGGAGGAGTAGGGTCTGATCCGTGAAACTCAAGTTTGGCCTGGTTCTGGCTGTATGGACTTTGCTATTCGGACTAGCGGCGATACCCGGCAGTCCGGCCTCGGCTCAAGGCCAGGCTCAGCAGACCGTGGCAGAGCGGTGCTTTGAACACCACAAATTCGGCGCCCAGCCGGTGGACGTGGCCAAGTCCGCCGACGGGCAGACCGTGCTCGCTCAGACAAGCTGGAACTGGCACGGCAGCATCGGCTGCTATCTCACCCTCGACGACGACGCGCTCGCCGCGCTGCGAGCCGCCCCTCCACCCCGAAGCCTGCCCAACGCCCCAACGGACGTCTCAAAGCGGTGCTTTGAGCATCACAAATTCGGCGAGAACCCTGTGGACGTCGCCAAAACCGCCGACGGCCAAGCCGTACTCGCCCGCCTCAGCTGGGGCTATCACGACAGCATCGGCTGCTATTTGGTGCTCGACGACTCTGCCCTCGCCACCCTGCGAGCCGCCCACACCGACGCAACTGACACAACTGACACCGAAGACGCCGACACACCCCAAGCCAGCCCACAGTTCACCGCCATCGCCGCAGGCGGCTTCCATATGTGCGTGTTGAGCACCGACGGCACCGCACAATGCTGGGGCCACAACCAACACGGCCAAGCCGACGCGCCAGCCAGCGTGCAGTTCACTGCCATCACCGCCGGCAGCAGCCACACATGCGGAATCACCACTGACGGCACCGCCCAATGCTGGGGCCGCTATTTTGTCAGCCGCGAGGAGCTCGTCCCGATGGAGGCGCCCGCCGGAGTGCAATTCACCGCCATTACAACTGGTGCCGACCACACGTGCGGAATCACCACTGACGGCACCGCCCAATGCTGGGGCCGCTATGACAACGGCATGGAGTTCGTCCCGATGGAGGCGCCTGCCGGAGTGCAGTTCACCGCCATCACCGCAGGCAGCAGCCACACATGCGGCATCACAACCAACGGCACCGCCCAATGCTGGGGCCACAACCAACAAGGCCAAACCGACGCGCAGTTCACCGCCATCGCTTCTGGTGGCGATCACGCGTGTGGGATTACGACCGACGGCACCGCACAATGCTGGGGCCTCAATCGACATGGCCAAGCCGACCCACCCGCCAGGGTGCAATTCACCGCCATCGCCGTTAGCTTGACTTACGCCTGTGGGATTACAAGCGACGGCACCGCACAATGCTGGGGTGACAACCAACTCGGCCAAGCCGACCCGCCTGCCGGTGTGCAGTTCACCACCATCACCGCCGGCGCGGGATTTACATGCGCGTTGAGTACCGACGGCGCCGGCCAGTGCTGGGGCAATCCCCGAGCAGGCGTGTGGACTGGGTTTAGGCCCCTCCTTGTTGAGAGTGAGACTCCGATAATCGCGCCTGCCGGTGTGCAGTTCACCACCATTACCGCCAGCCACAGCATCACCTGCGGGATCAGGACCGACGGAGCAGCCCAGTGCTGGGGAGCGGAACACGTCAATCCGAACTCTGGACTCGGCTACTCGCAGCCCACCGCCATCACAGTTGGCCGCGGCCACATATGCGGGCTGCTCTCCGACGGCACCGTCCGCTGCGAAGGCCGAAATACCCAGGGCCAGGCCGACCCCCCCTCCGGAGCGCAATTCACCACCATCACCGCCGGCAGCAACCACACATGCGGAATCAAAACCGACCGAACAGCCCAATGCTGGGGTAACAGCCGATACGGCCAGGCCGACCCGCCCGCCGGAGCGCAATTCACCGCCATCACCGCGGGCAGCAACCACACTTGCGGAATCAAGACCGATGGAGCAGCCAAATGCTGGGGCGACAACCAACACGGCCAGGCCGACCCGCCCGCCAGCGTGCAGTTCGCCGCCATCACCGCCGGTCATGGCCACACATGCGGGCTGCTCACCGACGGCACCGCCCAATGCTGGGGCAACTACCCCACTGGCCGCGACTTAGATGCGTTCTTCGGCGAATACGTCCCGATGGAGGCACCCGCAGGGGCGCAATTCACCGCCATCACCTCCGGCTACGGCCACACATGCGGGCTGCTCACCGACGGCACCGCCCAATGCTGGGGCAGCTACTGGTACGCCTATGAACACAATTTGATGGAGGCGCCTGCCGGTGTGCAGTTCACAGCTATCGCCTCCGGTCACGGCCACGCATGCGGGATCAGAACCGACGGAGCAGCCCAGTGCTGGGGAGCACAGAGTCTCGTTGCGTTCGCGAGGGAATTTTTGGAGTGAGCTGCCTCCGTCATCGGTATTCGAATTCCGGGAGATCCGCGAATACCAACAAAATGGCGCTTCTCGTCACTGCAGCCCTGCTCTTAGGGCTGATAGCGGTTCCTGGCGATCCGGTTTCGGCTCAGAACCAAGCCCAGCAGAGCGTGGCAGAGCGGTGCTTTGAGCGCCATCAGTTCGGCGCTCAGCCGGTCGACGTCGCCAAGACCGCCGACGGCCAAACCGTGCTCGCACAAACCAGCTGGGGCTACCACGACAGCATCGGCTGCTACCTGAGCCTTGACGACAGTGCGCTAGCCGCATTGCGGGCCGCTCCGCCGCCCCAAGAACTGCCCTCTGCCGCGACCCAGTCGTCACAGCGGTGCTTTGAGCACCACCTATTCGGCGCTCAGCCGGTGGACGTCGCCAAGACCGCCGACGGCCAAACCGTGCTCGCCCGCCTTAGCTGGGGCCATCACAGCACTATCGGCTGCTACTTGGTTCTCGACGACACCGCCCTCGCCACCTTGCGCGCAGCGAGAACAACCGACGTCGACACGGGACAGACCGACACCGACACACCCAAGGCCAGCCCGCGGTCCTCTCCTATCGCCGCCGGCGGCTCTCATTCCTGCGCCATCAGAACCGACCACACCATCGCATGCTGGGGCGACAACCGACACGGTCAAACCGACCCTCCCCCCGGGCAATACACCACCATCGCAGCAGGCTTGAACCATTCCTGCGCCATCAGAACCGACCACACCATCGCATGCTGGGGCGGCAACAACCGGCATGGCCAAACCGACCCTCCCTCCGGCCAATTCACAGCCACCACCACCGGCACTGCTCATTCCTGCGCCCTCAGAACTGACCACACCATCGCATGCTGGGGCGAGAACCGGCATGGCGAAGCCCATGCTCCCTCAGGCCAATACACCGCCATCGCAGCCGGCGGCTCATATTCCTGCGCCCTCAGAACCGACCAGACAATCAATTGCTGGGGCTACAACCAGGACGGCTGGGGCCGAACCGACGCTCCCCCCGGACAGTTCACCACCATTGCAACCGGCGGTGGACATTCTTGCGCCATCAGAACTAACCAAGCCATCGCATGCTGGGGCGGTAACCACAGCGGTAAGGCCGATGCTCCAACCGGCCAATACACCGCCATCGCAACTGGCGGTGAACACTCCTGCGCTGTCAGAGCCAATCAAGCCATCGCATGCTGGGGCGATAACCAGTACGGTCAAACCACCGTGCCCTTTGGGTTGAGAAGGACACAGGAGGAGACTCTCTCGGTGGAGGTGTCCTCGGAAACTGAAGCCAAGGTCAAGGTTGGCCGGTCTTTCGAGGTGACGGTGGAGTTCAACCGTGCAGTGAGTGGGTTCGATGCTCATGACATGAAGGTTGTCAATGGCGATGTCACCCATTTTTCGGGTTCGGGTTCAACGTATGAAGCAACGGTAACTGCGGCAGAACTGGGCACTGTGGTAGTCCTGATACCCAGCGCAGTGGCCCAAGACCAGAGCGGTCACAGCAACGAGCCGTCGCAACCGTTCGTCAGAACTGTCAGAACAGCTGTCACAACCCCGAACCAGTTCTTCGACACATGGAATCGCGAAACGGTGCTGGCGGGTTTCACCGCAGAGTTCGACCGCCAAGAGCCCGATCACGGCTGGACCGGCGATCTGGCCCGTTGCATCGCGGGAACCACAAGCCAGGAGTATCGCGACAGTGTCTTCCAGCGGATGAACTGGTATCGGCAGATGACCGGTGTTCTGCCCTTGGTCGAAGACCGGGAACTTTCGAAGTTTGCTCAGATCAAAGCAATGATGCTGGCCGCAGAAGACCGCTTGAGCCACCGCCCAACACCAGACTGGGCTTGCTATACCAGCATCCCTCGCTATACCGAATCCATTGCCTCAACCTCCGGCATCACCAGTATCGACCTCTATATGCGGGATAGCGGTTCCAATAATGAGGCCGTCGGCCATCGTCGCATGATCACCGATGGGAGACTGGAACTCTTCGGCACTGGCGATATTCCTGGCAGAGCTAACACCCTGCACGCTCAGTACAGCAGTGCTCAGAGGGAAATCCGAGAGCCACGCAGCTTTATGGCCTGGCCCTCACCGGGATACATCCCTTACACAGTCGTCTGGGGCCGATGGTCGTTCACGCTGCCATGGGCTGACTTTTCCGATGCCACCGTTGTAGTGGTTGACGACAACGGAGTGGTTCAGACCGAGATCATCCACAATCGTGATTCAGCCCTTGTCTGGGCGATGGACGGAGACACCGACTCGCTGACTCATGTTCGACCGCGGGACGGCGACCGCTGCTATGTAGTGACCATCAGCGGGGTGAAGATCGAAGGTGAAACTCAGCCACCCTACGAATACGTCACCTGCGTTTTCGACCCCTACCAATAGTCAACTCGCGAGCGAGCCCCGTTCGCTCGAGCAGTCGGCCAAGGCAAGATCTGGCAGGCAGGCGGCTAGGCGGCCTCGGCGGGGGGATCGGGCTCCAGCTTGGCCTCAATGCGGGTAAGGCGTTCGCCGTGGGCCCTCAACTCGCCGGTAGCAGTGTTCATTCAAGACTCCCTCGAAGAGGGTTGAAGAAGGGGAAGTGAATGAGGCCGGCATAACTGGGCCATGCCAGCATTCCAGAAGGAATGGAGCAGCAAACTCATCGCCAAGGCTTCGGGATGTGCTCGTTTCGTAGAAGAGTCAATCCCCTGGCATCGGCGATTGTCTTCACGTTGGTCGCGATTTTGACAGTCGCCGCGGGCCCCGTCGCAGCCCAGGAGATCACCGGCCCTGGAGGCTGTGGCGAACTGTTCGGGTTCGCGTCCGAGCCGGTTCCGGTCGCCAAGTCGGCCGACGGGCGCACCGTGCTGGCCACCGTCCAATGGGCATACAACGCCGACATCCGCCTCTGCTACCTCGTCCTCGACACCGCCGCGACAAACACCCTGCGGGCCAATCCCCCCGCCGAGGCCAGACCGCCGGCCAACCCTGCTGTTGCCTGTCACAACGCCTACAGGCCAGCCCGCAGTTTTGCCCGCGAGCCGGTTCCGGTGGCCAAGTCGGCCGACGGGCGCACCGTGCTGGCCACCGTCCAATGGGCATACAACGCCAACGCCCGCCTCTGCTACCTCGTCCTCGACACCGCCGCGACAAACACCTTGCGGGCCGCCCGCACCATTGTGTGGCAGTCGGCGGGCGACTCTTTTTCGTCGGGCCTCGGCCTCGGCTCCTACTACCAGACGGTTGGCAGCAACCAAGACGGCTATTGCCAGCGCAGCAACCGGGCGCACGGCCCCCTGGCAGCCGACATCCTGCGCCAGAGGGGCCACAACATCAGCCCGGACACCGAGTCGATGACCGCCTGCACGGGGCACCACGTCGAGCAGTACTTCAACGGCTACCGGCGTGGCTCCGCCGGCGCCAAAAGCGCGCTCTGGGACCAGGGACGGCTCGACCAGGGCGCTCCCGGGAGAGCCGACGTGCTGGTGATGTCGTTCGGGGGAAACGACATCGGCTTCAGCGATCTGCTGGCCGACACGAGCTACATCAACCGGCTGGACAGCCTGCTCGACCCGCGGTACAGCTGCTCAGGGCTGCGCTACGCGAAGGACGAGCCGGACAGGTACGCCTGCGACTTGAAGATCGACGGCGATCTCAGGGGCGGCATCGACGACTTCTACGTCCGCGTCGTCGAAAAGGCCCTCACCGACAGCGGACACCTCTACATCGTGGGCTACCCCAACCTGATAGCCCCCTACAGCGAATGGCCCGCCGAGTTCTTCGGCCTCGTGAAGGAATGTACCCCCATTTCGCTACCGGTCATCGGAGCGGACGCGAAGGGGGGCTTGGCGAATGAGATAGACGCCATCGCACGGCATTTCAACTCCATCCTGAAGCGGGCCGTCGGCCGGGCCAACGCTGAATTAGGCGGCGTTCGCGTCCACTACCTCGACCTGTACAGGCTCTACCGCACCGGCACGCACCAGACCATCGCCTACACCTCAGAGCATGGCCGCGACGAGGGCGCCCACCCAGCACACGACTACGGCACCGGCGGGTCGCACGAATACTGCGGCAAGAAGAAAACGAGAACATGGCTGATGGGCCTCGGCCCGTCCTTTCTGCATCCCAACGCCGAGGGTCACAGAATCACCGCGAGAGCCCTAGCCGACCTCATAGAGGAAACCCACCCTCACTTCAACACCCCACCCGACCCAAGCACAGGTAGATCGCTACGCCGTCAGGCGAACCCGCTGGTGTTTGACGGCGCCGAGGTGGAGGTGGCCGTGGCGGTCGGGGTCGTCGGCCAGTTCTAGGCGGGGGAGCAGGGGCAGGATGGCTTTGAGCATGGCTCGGAGCTCCCAGCGGGCCAGGTTGGCGCCGAGGCAGAAGTGCACTCCGTGGCCGAAGGCCATGTGGTGGTTGGGGTTGCGGCCCACGTCGAAGCGGTAGGGATCGTCGAACACCGCCTCGTCCCGGTTGGCCGACGGGTAGAACACGCCCACGGTGTCGCCCTCTTTGATCACCTGGCCGTGGCGCTCCACGTCGGCGGTGGCGGTGCGGGCGAACTGGATGACCGGGGAGGTCCACCGCAGGATCTCCTCCACCGCGGGCTCGATCAGCGACTCATCGGCCAGGAGGCGGTCGATCTGGTCGGGGTTTTGGAGCAGGGCGGTCACACCGGAGGTAGTGGCGTTGCGGGTGGTCTCGTTGCCCGCCCCCAGCAGCAGGGTGATGTAACCGGTGAGCTGCTGGGTGTTGAGCGGACAGCCGTCGACCTCGCCTTGCACCACTGCGCCGGTGAGGTCGTCGCGGGGCTCGGCTTGGCAGTCGTCGATGATCGTGCCGATGTAGGCGCTGAAGTCCTTGCCCATCCGGAACCTCAGGTCGTCGAAGGTCTCGCCCGGCTCGGCCCACCGCATGTTCTCCTCGTCGTTGAACGCCATCTCGGTGAACTTGTGCACCTTCGACCAGTCCTCGATGTCGAGGCCCATGAGATCGCAGATGGTGGCCAGGGGCAGCTTCACCGCGTAATCCAGCACCAGATCGGCCTCCCCGTCGCGCTCCAACACCTCGATGAACTCGCCGGTGAATCGGGCCGCGTACTGGGCGAGGTGCTCCTCGTGCTCCCGCATGGCCCGGGGGGTGAATCGCCGGGCGGTGAGCAGGCGGAACCGGGTGTGGCGGGGCCGGTCCAAGAACACCATGTCCATCGGCTCGTCCAAGTCCCAGCCCAGTTCGGTGAGCCGCCTTTTGCGGCGCTCCCACATGCCCTTGTCTTCCTCGATCGAGGCCAGGCGGAGGCGGGGGCCGCCGTTGATGAACAGCCTGTCGTTGGACGACACCCAGTGGATGTCCTCATGGCGGGTGATGGCCCAGAACGGCTCGATATCGGGGCGCTCATACCAGTGCACCGGAGCCTCGGCCCGCAGCAGATCCCACGCCGCCCACGGATAGCCGCGGCCCTGGTACAGGTCGGTGGAGTGAATGTCGATCTCGTCGAGCGACAGTGTTCTGGCGGTATCCGTGATGGTCATGCGCTGCTCCCCCACGCTTTGCTTGCCAAGACATATTGGCAGAGCGGGCTGCTTTGACTCTAAGTGCCATCCCTCCGGAGGCCCTCCCACAGTTGGGAGCGGAGGGGTTCGGGGGCTACTAGTTCGAAGCTTTGGTTGTCTAGGCGGGCGAAGCCCTCTAGCGGGTGGCCGGGACGCCACCACAGGGCGTTGGGGCTGACCGAGTTGGGGCCGGCCAGGTAGCGGATGTAACTGGCGGCCAGCATGGTGGCGGAATCCTGCACGAACTGCTCGTTGAGCTCGATGGGGCAGACCATCACGGTGTGGGCCGCAGGCACGGTGACCACGGCACCCTGAAGACCGACATCGGGAACGGTGCGGGCGAAGTCCAACAGGTGGCCGGTCACGAACAGGGACTCGCCGGTGAACACCGAGACATTGCCGGGCAGTTCGCTCCCCTCCAACGCGGCCAGCGGCTCGTCCATCAAGGTGTTGGCCAGCGCAGCGGCCATCACCTCGCCGTGCTCGACGTCCCATTCGTCGAAGTAGCTGCGGTCTACCGGACAGGCGGCACCGTCCAAGTCCACCGACAAGCAGGCCGCGAACCCCAGCGGCAGGGGATCGCGGACCGCGTCGATCAGACTCAGATGCTGAGGGCCCACCACCCTGACCCGCAGGTCGGGCTGGAGCTTCTGGTAGTCGCCCAGGCGCTCGGCCAGGACATCGGGGGCGAAATCATCGAGCCGAGCGACGTGGTTGTAGACGATCAGGCGCCAATCCTCAGGATCGGCCACCCGGCAGGTTTGAGCCAGGTTGGACAGGCCCAGCACGCAGTCCATCTCTTCGACGGCCACGGTGCCCTCGGCTTCGTCGAGGGTGTATCCGCCGAATCGGGCTTGAACCACGCTCTCCACATCATTGAGGAAGCTGCGGCGTTGCTCTGGACTCCACCAAGGAGCCCAGGAGCAGGAAACAGGTGGAGCAGACAAAGGCTCCTCCCCTCATTCTTATGTTGAATGGGGGAAGCTAGGGACGACCGTAGCGGGACTGGCCTGGGGATCGCTTGTGGAAAT
The DNA here is from genome assembly GCA_022827405.1 of Acidimicrobiia bacterium. Classification (GTDB taxonomy): domain Bacteria; phylum Actinomycetota; class Acidimicrobiia; order Acidimicrobiales; family Bin134; genus Poriferisocius. Next base: position 481 of record JAJDTA010000208.1, on the reverse strand, counting down.
TGAAGTATTTCTGATTTATTTCCGCTTATTTCACGGAACCGAGCGCCCTCGGCGTCTGGCGCTAAGGTGGGGACGTGGCTGACGCGGCACTCATCGACATCATCAAACGGCAAGGTTTACGGAGATTGGACCAGCCGATAGAGCTGGCCAGCGGGGCCATGTCGAGCGATTTCGTTGACGTCAAGGTGGCCCTCTGCCGATGGGCCGACCTTCAGGTGGCCTGCCGGGCCATTGTTCAGCAGGTTCGGGAGGCCGGCATCGAGTTCGACGCGGCGGGGGGGATGACCATGGGTGCCGATTCGCTGGCAGTGGGCATCGCCGCCGAGACCGACGGCCACTGGTTCTCGGTTCGAAAGGAGCCGAAAAAGCGGGGCACCAAACAGCAGATCGAGGGCACCCCCCTCGGTCCGGGCCATCGGGTCTTGCTGCTCGAGGACGCCACCACCACCGGAGGCTCGACCGAGAAGGCCTACGAGGTGAT
>JAJDTA010000131.1 GCA_022827405.1 Acidimicrobiia bacterium | reverse complement strand
GTGTGCCGCCTCCGCTTGGCCATACTCGTGATCCTCCTCCATCCAGCAATACTGGACAACGAACTCTCACAACAGGCGGACCAAACTCAAGGGGTCACGCCAACTCGACCGTTGCCCACTCAGTGGGCGAGTGGGTGGCGGGACAAGCGCACACGAACGGGATCGAGAGCTTCTGGGCCATGCTCAAACGCGGCTACCACGGCACCTACCACCAAATCAGCCCCAAGCGCCTAGGCCGCTACGTCAACGAGTTCTCAGGCCGACACAACCAACGCCCACTCAACACCGCCGACCAAATGGGCGCTGTAGCCGCTTCGCTGGAAGGTAAGCGGCTACCCTACGCAACACTCACACAGCGAGCGGGATTGGTTAGTCAGTCAGCCTGTTGATGATCTCAATGGCTTCTTCTAAGCGCCCGGCTTGAAGGTGATCTAATGCGGTAGCGGTTAACAACTCTTGGGCAGGCGAGAGTTCAACTTCCTCCAAGAGCCTCGTAAGCACTTGTTTCGTGCGGGCCATATCATCCTGCTGCGTCGCCACCACTGGCTCCTTCCGGCAGATTCCGAAGCGATATCTGGTCCACTCGACCTTCCAATCGGGCGTGCTGCTGGCTGTGCCTGTTCAAGCGGTTTTCTATCCGATCGGCAAATCGGGTAGCGAGCCAGAGCGAAACAGTGACCACAATCCCAATTGCGGCGACGATCACACCTCCAGCCGCCAGCCCGATGGCCCAGGCGTTCTCCATGCGAAGCCCCCTTGTGGTGTTCCAAATTGACTATAAGAGCCTGTTTTGGCGATAACAAGATCGTGGCCGCAATTACCCGCCTGTAGTTTCACCTGGCATTTTTACAGCCAAATGGGCCACCAGTAGGTTGGCTCTGCCGCCGATATTTTGCCGCGACCGGAAGGTTGCCGGGGGTCACCCCCTGGCTCCTTTCGGGACGGTCGCGGCATCGACAGCAATCGACACACGACAACCCGAAGGGGCACCAGATGCCGTTGTTCAAGCGTAAGCCCAAGATCGAACCCGTCACTGACAAACAACTCCAGTTCATCATCAGCCTCCTCAACGAACTCGGGCACCTCGATGCGCCCATGACCGTCGGTGCTGACGGTTTCCCCGCCTACGTCGTAGACCCCGAACAAATCGAAAAGGCAACCCTCAAAGCGCTCCCCGACGCACCCTCAATGACCATCGACAAAGCCGGAGCCAGCATCATCATCGACCAACTCCTTCAAGCGAAGAACGAGCAGGGAAGCAAATAGTGGCCTACGCTGATGGCATGAGCAACGGCAAGCCCCGCACGCTGCCCTACCCCATCGACGACACACCAGAGAACGACACACCAGAGAACATCGCCAAAGCCGTTCTCAACACCCCGCCGAAAACCGAATGGCGGTACCTGGACGGCCGCACCGCCGACACCGACAAGGCCGTTACGGACACCGCCTAATCCCCGCTGCTTGGGTAATTAGGTATGTAATTTCCCAAAAAAGACCTGCTAAGAATGGAGACGACAACCAGGAGAGGAGACGCCAATTGGATCGAGTATCGCAGAGGCATCACGCCGCCAAGGCGTTCATGGACCACTGGATGAGCAACCAGCAGGAACGCGATCTGCGTGCATTGCAAGATCTCCCGAGCCATGTGGCACTGGAGGACGATCTGATCGGGGATGTTGTCGCTGACCTGGCCATGCTGCACCCAGACGGTGCCAATGTGATCGTCGTTTCAGAAATCGGCGACGACGGGTTCAAGGCCGCTGCCATCCACATGGTTCCCACACAGAGTGGCAAAACCCGCTCGAAAGACGAACCGATCCCGGTTGACCCCAGCATCACGATGGGGATGCTGCTGGTATAGCTAACCCGCCACCGCAAGATCCTTCTGGCTGTCAAAGAGTATTCGTGCACCCCGAAAGTCACTGAGTTCGTCAGCACCTGAACGACTCACATACGGATGAAATTGTCAATCGCCGGGCGCGGGTTTTTGGGGTTGCCAGTGGGCGACGAGAACCTCGTAGGCGTGTTCTTGTTGCTCGACGAGGGTCTTCTCGGCGTCTCGCAGCCGTTTGATGTGGTAGTCGCGCGACGGCCCGGCGACGGGTCCGCGGCGGGACTCGGCTCGGGCGGCGAGCTCGAGGCTGCGGCGCTTGTGGGCGACGAGGCTGGGGCGGGCGAAGGCGTAGTCCTCTTGTTTGGTCACCGGGTGCCAGCACAGCACCGCCGTCTTGGGGGCTGTGGCGACGGTGGCGATCTGCCAGCCCCGCCGGGCCTTGGCGCGTCGATGGAACGCCCGCAGCGGTCCCGGCGCCCTCGACGCGGCGAAAGCTGCCTCGACCAGCATGCCGCGGGCCTGGCCGCGGCCGGCCTTGGTGATCCGGCCGTGCTTCGCGGGGCTGTCGCCGGACTGCGACACACTGGGGTTGAGCCCGAGATAGGACACCAGCTGCTCCGGGGTCGCGAACCTGGCGAAGTCCCCGACCGCGGCTGAGATCGGCATCGCGACCGTGACATTGATCCCGGGCACGGTCATCAGCCGGGCGATCACTGGATCATCCAGGGCGTCCGCAGCGATGTCCCCCTCGACCTCGCCCAGCTCGGTGCCGTGGAAGTCGATCTGGCGCAGCAGGGCGTCCACAGACCGCTGCTCGTCGTCGGGAAGGTGTTGTCGGGCAAGCCAGCGGCGGCCGACGCCGCCGAACAGGTCCGCGTGCGGGCACGTCGCCACCAGGTTCCGCGACAAGATCGCATGCACTTGGTTCTTCAACCGCGTCCGCTGGCGCACCAAATGCACCCGCCGGGCCACCAGCCGCCGGCGACGCCGGGTCCGGTCATCAGCGACCCAGGTCTCAGGCAAGAAATCAGCTGCGAGGAGCTGAGCGAGGATGCGGGCATCGACCTTGTCGGTCTTGACCTTCGCCTCCGCTATCGCCCGAGTCTTGCGGGGGTTCGACACCACCACCCGCCCAACAACCCCGCGCAGCATCGCAGCGATCGCATCGGAGTTCGTGGTCGCCTCCAGCGCCACCTCGTCATCGGGATCCAAGAACTCCGAAGCCCAGGCCCGCAAGTCCTCTGGACGCACACCGATCCTCCCTTCGTCGCGGCACACCCCGTCCTCGACGACGGCGACCTGCGCGAACGACCGGTGGACATCCATCCCGATCCATCGCATATGACTGCTCCTCTCCAATTCCTCCGAGGAACCGCCGGGCGGACACGACAAAAACGGATTCGCGCCCACAGCGCAGCCGGGCCAGTCGCAGGGGCGGCCAAGTACTAACACGAGCTCGCAGCTCAACGCGTAAGAACGGCCTGCCCCAGCTGTTCCCCCTGAGCGCCCCGAACCCGACAACCCCGAAACTACAACCCCAGACCGCCAACGGGCCCCAGCGCCCCCCAATTTCATACCCGCTACCAACGCCGCAGACAGCCCCAACACCCGGTTCCGACGAGCCGTGCGACACCGAGGACACTCACCGCAACGAGCAGGCCGCCATGAAGATCCTCTACCTTGTCGCCACCACCAAGCGAAAAGGCCGCCAGAACCTCACCGGCAAAACCAACGGCTGGAAGGCCATCTTGAACACATCGACCGTCCACTACGGCGACCGCATCGCCGACCACATCAAAAGAAAACCATCACGACCGGTCACACAAAAAACTGACAGACCCTCCATCTCGGCTAACAGAGCGAAGCATTGGGTAGGGTGCCGGCTGTGTCGGAGGGGGACGCAGGAAGGGCGAGCGCTCCCGGCGGAAGCCCCTTTGCCGGTGGGCAGCCGCTGCTGCTGGACGGGTTTGAAGACCGGCATCTTCATCTGGAGATACTGCGCTGGCTGATCAACCCGGAGATCGACCAGATCGATTTGGCTGTTTCGTTCATCATGAAGAGCGGCGTGAATCTCATTGCAGGCCACTTGGAGGCTGCGCTTCAGCGGGGAGCGCGGGTTCGGATCATCACTACCGACTATCTGTCCATCACTGACCCCGATGCCCTGACTCAGTTGCTGGACTTGGCTGATCACCCCGATTTCAGCGATCCCCGACTTCAGGTGAAGGTCTTTCACGACCCGAAGGTGTCTTTCCATCCCAAGGCGTACCTTTTCCGATCAACCGGCAGTTCCGCTGCGGGGGGATTCGTGGGGAGCTCCAATCTGAGCTGGTCGGGCATACGAAGCGGGGTGGAATGGAACTTAGGCGTGGATCATGTTGGGCCGCTGGTCGAGAGTTTCGAGCGGCTGTGGTCCGATCCCCGCTGTGTTCCGGTCGAAGCCCGCTGGGTGGCCGAATACCGAATGAAGCGACCGCCTGAGAGCGTTCCCCGTACCCCACCCCCCGAAGCAGATATCCATATTGAGCCACCCAGCCAGCCGGTGAACCCCTGGCCCGTTCAAGTCCAAGCGATTGAGGCCTTGGAACAGACCCGTATCCAGGGCTTTCGTCGAGGCTTAGTGGTAATGGCCACCGGGTTGGGGAAGACCCTTTTGGCCGCGTTCGACAGCAACCGTCCCGACTTCCGGCGGGTGTTGTTCATCGCGCACCGAGAGGAGATCCTGCGGCAAAGCCGAGATGCCTTTCGTCGGGTTCGGCCCGACGGCCGCTTTGGGTTCTTCCTTGGGGCAGACAAAGACGCCGACGCCGATGTGCTGTTCGCCAGCATCCAAACACTCCAACGAAATCTCGACCGCTTCGAATCCGACCAGTTCGACTACGTGGTCGTGGATGAGTTCCACCACGCCGCTGCCCCCACGTATCGCCGGGCCATCGAGAGCTTCCGCCCGAAGTTCCTGCTCGGCCTTACCGCCACCCCCGATCGGCTCGACGGGGCAGACCTGCTCGCGCTCTGCGGCAACAATTTGGTGTTCGAATGCGATCTGGTTGAGGGCATCAGGCAGGAACGGCTCGCTCCTTTCCACTATTGGGGCATCAAGGACGTGGCCGATTACGCCCCGATCCCGTGGCGAAATGGCCGCTTTGACCCTGGCAAGTTGGCCGAGGCCGTCGAGACCACACAGCGGGCCGAACAGGCGCTGGCAGAATGGCGGGAAAGGGCCACCGGCCCGACGCTGGCGTTCTGCACAACCATCGCCCACGCCGAATTCATGGCCGAATTCTTCAATCGACGGGGCGTGGGATCTGTGGCTGTCCACAGTGGCCCGCACTCATCCCCTCGCCAAATCGCGATTGAAGACCTTCGGAACGGGGCCATCAAAGTGCTCTTCGCAGTTGACGTGTTCAACGAAGGTGTCGACATTCCCGAGATCGGTACGGTCCTGATGCTGCGGCCCACCGACTCCCCGGTCATCTTCCTGCAACAGCTCGGACGGGGGCTTCGCCTCTTCAAAGAAAAAGCAGCGCTTCAGGTGATCGACTTCGTAGGCAACCACCACAGCTTCCTGATGAAGCCCCGGGTCTTGCTGAAGATGAGTCAGTTAGAGGGCACGTTGACAGACAGGGCAGTTGTGGATGCGGCTGAGGCTGGCGACTTCGAACTGCCGCCAGGCTGTTCGGCAGAGTTTGAGTTAGAGGCGGTGGGATTGTTGCGCCAAATGCTGGCCCAGCGCGCCGATGGGCGGGGCCGAGCTGCCCGCGACGAGGCAGCGCTGGCCGAATTTTGCTGCAACTACTTGGAAGATCATGGTGTACGGCCCACTGCGGCGCAGGTGTCTCGTTCTGTGGGGATCAAGCCCGGCAGCGGTTCGGTCAAGCGGGCTCGAGGATGGCATCGCTATTTGGACAGCCTGGGACTGCTTTCCGACGCCCACAAGAGCACCGTGGAAGAGGAGGGAGACGTCCTGAGGTCGCTGGAAACAGAGCCCATCACCAAGTCCTACAAATTGGTGGCATTGCAGACAATGTTTGATTTGGGAGGGGCATTCGAGGCGGTTTCGGTGGCTCGGGTGGCAGAACGGTCCCTGCGGGCGATTCGGGAAGACCACCGGCTCCGGGCTGACATCCAGATCAGGGAAATCCCCAACTTGGACGAGGTATCGCCCGAGAAGTGGCGGGCCTACTGGCTGAGGTGGCCGCTCGATCACCTATCCAACAAGCCGGGTGAGTCTCTGTTCAGCCACGAGTCCGGTGAAGACGGCGGAACGATGGCCCCAACATTCTCAGTATCTGGTGAGCGACAGGAGGCCTTTGTGGAAATGGCCCTCGAGATTGTGGCTTGGCGGCTCCAGGATTACCTACTGGGTGGCAACGAAGGCATAGAGGCGCTGCCATTGCCGCCCGAACCGGAGGCTCCGGCGTCTGGTCATCTTGAGGAATTGGGGTAGGCAGCCAGCAGCTTGCTTGCTAGGGCCAGTGATGTACTTCTGGGGTTCTGGGCCCTAGGTGGGAGGAAAGGGCAGAGAAGTCGGGGGGGGGGTCGGCTGTGAGGATGCTGTCGTCGAGGCGGAGGGCGATAGCCACGAGATGGGCGTCGACGACGTCTGAGGTTTGGGACCGGCGGAGCAGGCCTCCCACCACTGGGGCATCGGCAAGGGTGAAATCGTGAACCTCTACTGATTCGAGGAACTTGGCGAGCCTGGCCTGTCGGCTTCCGTCGCGCCACACCTGGGCCACAACGGGAGCGGTTGTGCGCAGCGCGGCGCCCTCCTGCGACGCGGCGGTTAGGAAGGAGTGGGCGGTGGACTCGCCGCGGTCGACTGCTATGAGGAACCCCGCGTCGAGGATCACTGAGCGAAGTAGCGACGGCGCATCGCGGCGACGTCTTCGGGGTCCGGCGGACCTGCTTCTTCGGCCCATTCGTCTAGGAACACTTGGAGGGCTTCGTTCCGGCGTTTCTGTTGGGCGAGGAGGTGGATGCCCTGTCGGATGGCACCCGATTGGCCACCGTACTCATCGGCAAGCTCAGCAAGCAGCTCTCGTTCTTGGTCGCTGAGGCGGACCGTGGTTGTCGTGCTCACCGGCAAGAGTGTAGCACAAGCGTATGGTGCTGCGTTGTGAAAGACCCTCCCAAGTTTCGGTGGTTGGGTGTGGGGGTTAGATCGTGAAGCGCTTGCGGCGGCGGGAGGATGACAGGAGCTGGGAGATGGCGGCTAGGAGGAGGCCAGCGAGGATCATGGCGGCGGCGATTAGGAAGAGGGGGCGGCTTTCTACGCCGGTGGCGGGGAGTTCGTCCATTGTGCCGTCGTCCATGTCGTCGTCCATGTCGTCGGCCATCTCATCCATGCCGTCGTCCATGTCGTCCATCTCAGCGGCCACTGCGGTGATGCGGCCTTGGCCGCCTTCGGGGTAGTCGGCGGCACCGATGGTGCCGCTGAGGCCTTGGCTGATGTAGGCGGCCAGGGATTGCTGGTCGGTGAGGCCCAGGTGGGTGCGGGTGCCGTCGCCGAAGAGGTACTGGTCGCCGCCGTTGGCCAGGAAGTTGAGGGTGACCAGGGCGATCGAGGGGGCACCGTCCACCACGGCGCCGTCGCTCACGATGGCGGTGCCGTCGTCCAGGGTGATTGACTTCACCCGAGAGCCCTCGGTGGTCACCGTGTCGTCTTCGCCGATCTCCTGGGGGGTGCCGGCTGGGTCGTAGACGAAGCTCAGTCCGGCCACTTGGGCGAAGCGGCCGCTGGAGTCCTCCACTCGGGACACGGCGTTCTCCAACAGCACCTTCAACTGAGCGGGCGACACGTCTTCGATCACGGTCACCAGGTTGCCGAACGGGGAGATGTTGAAGGTCTCCAGCAGGCTGATCGGCCCGACTGGGATTACCGAGTCGTTGCGGATTCCGCCGCCGTTTTGGAGGGCCACCGCCGGCTGGGGCACGCCGAAGTCGGCAGCTAGCCGCTGGCCGTTCCACAGAAGGGCGTCGGCTAGCAGGTTGCCCTGGTTGGTCTCATGGGTGCGGATACCCGGTGACCGGCGCCCGTCCAGGGGCACCTCGGTGGTGCCCACTGGGGTGGCGGCCAGCTCGGCCAGCGCCGCGGCCACCGGTTCAGTCACCTGGGCTAGCACATCGGGGTGAGGCTCAACCGCGTCGGGCTCGTCGCCGCCGATCACTCGGCGCAGGCCGCTGGTCTCGTCGATGGCGGTCACGTTGCCGTCGACGTCGATGGTCAGGATCAACTGGCCTACGTAGGTGTAGTCGCCCGGCGTGGTCACGATGGGCACGCTGGCTCCGTCGGCCAGGGTGGCGGTGAGTGGGTACGGGCCGTAGGGATCGCCGTCGCCGGGCAGAAGCACGGTGCTGTCATCGGCCAGCAGGGCCCCGCTGCCGCCAGCCACGATGGCGTCCACACCGGTGAGGCTGGCGGCCAGATCGCTCTCGGCGCTCAGAGCCTGCAAGTGGGTGGACAGCACGATTATGTCAACGCCGTCACCGGTGAGGCGGTCGATCTCAGCCTGCACGATCTCGGCCACATTGGACATCACCGCCACGTTGCGGGGGCGGGAGATGTAGGTCAGCGAGGGTGTGGTGGCACCGATGATGCCGATGCGCCGGCCCTGCTTCTCCACCACTGTCGAGGGGGCGATCCGGCCCTGCTCCACCAGTGCGGCCAGTGCCGGCTCGCCGGAGAAGTCCAGGTTGGCGCTGATGAACGGCGCGGTGGTGGTCTCGGTGATGAACCGGGCCAACAGGTCGGGACCCAGGTCGAACTCGTGGTTGCCGATGGTCAGGGCGTCATAGCCGATCAGGTTGAGGCCCAGCGCGTCGTAGAACGGGCTGTTGTCGCCGAGGCTGACCGATAGCTCCGGGCCGCTCAGGAAGTTGTCGCCCGACGAGATGGTGATCACCGCCGCGCCGTCTCCAGCAGCCTGGGACCGCAGTTGGTGCACCAGCGATGCGAAGCGGGCCACGCCGCCGTAATCGGGCGCAGACGACGAGGCCTGCACCAGCTGCGACTCACCGTCGTTGTGGTGCAGGATCACCAGTTGGAGATCGCCACTGCTCTCGCTGGTGGTCTCGACTTCTTGTGCGCTGGCCGTTACCGAGCCAAGTAGGGCGGCGGCCAGTCCCAAGGCGACTAGTGCCCACGCGATACGGCGAATCTTCATCAGTCGGCTCCCTTGACCTATTGGATTCTCAGTCGGCGCCAACCGGTCGGCACCTCATCGGTTCGACGCCCGCGACACACTGCCACGCGATGACGTCGCTATGTCAACGCGGGTACGAACCCCGCGTGAACATCACAAGACAATCAGACAATAAGGGGCGGTGCACCGTTGGCGGGCGAGTGCCGCGTCAGGGGTTGATGGCCAGTACCGTCGCAGTGTGAGCGACGCCGCCCCTGCATCTGCCTCGGGGATATTCGCGTCGCTGTCCAACCGGGCCTACGCCATGTTGTGGTGGTCGGGCCTGGTGGCCTTCCTCGCCGTGGGCATGCAGATCCTGGCCCGGGGCTGGCTGGCCATCGAGCTCACCGACAGCAATTCCAGCTTCGCCCTGGTGCTGCTCGCGTTCGGCATCGGCATGGTCACCGTCACCCCGTTCGGGGGCGTGGCCGCCGACCGGTTCTCCCGCCGCGCCCTGATTCTCGGCTCACACATGTCGCTTACCCTCAGCGCCCTGTGGCTCGGCATCATGATGGTGTTGGGCTTGGAGCAGTTCTGGATGCTCCTGTTGGCGGCATTGATCCAGGGTTCGTCGTTCGCCTTTATGGGTCCGGCCCGGATGGCCATGACCGGCGAG
>JAJDTA010000120.1 GCA_022827405.1 Acidimicrobiia bacterium | reverse complement strand
GTTCTCGGTTCGAAAGGAGCCGAAAAAGCGGGGCACCAAACAGCAGATCGAGGGCACCCCCCTCGGTCCGGGCCATCGGGTCTTGCTGCTCGAGGACGCCACCACCACCGGAGGCTCGACCGAGAAGGCCTACGAGGTGATACGCGACACCGGAGCCGACGTAGTGGCCGTCGCCACCGTGATCGACCGGGGCGACACCGCCCGTCGCCGCTTCAAGGCACTGGGCGTGCCCTACTTCCCCGCTCTCACCTACACCGACCTCGCCATCGAACCAGTCGTACCTCCGGGCTAGGTCAATTGTTGGAGTTCAGCCCCTCGGGCTGCTCAGGATGAGCGGAGGGTGGTGGCGGGGAGGGTTTCTAGTTGGTCTAGGAGGGACTTTCCTTCGAGGCGGGTGGGGATGCCGGCCACGAGGATGTGGTCGACGCCGGTTGGTTGGTCGGCGATGAGGCGCTCGCCGCTGGCGGGCATGTCGTTCACCCGGCGGATGGGGCCGATGTCGAGGTTGTCCCAGTCGACCACGGTGATGTCGGCCACCGCGCCGGGGCGCAGGTAGCCCCGGTCGGGGGCCAGGCCGAGCATCTCGGCTAGCTCGCCGGTGAGCTTGTGGATGCCGGCCTCGGGGGTCATCACCTGGCGGTCGCGCACCCAGCGGGACAGGAAGTCGGTGGGCATGACGGCATCGCAGATCTGCCCGACGTGGGCGCCAGCGTCGGACAGGCCCATCACCGTGCCCTCGGCCTGCATGAGGGAGGTCACGCCATCGACCTCGTCGTTGGCGAAGGTGATCTCGAAACGGGTGAGCAGCCCGTCGGCCAAAGCGATGTCGCACATGGCGTCCCACGGGGTGCAGCCCCGCTCGGCGGCCACTCCCCCGACGGTGTTGCCCACCAGCTCGGGCTGGTTGGGCGACTCCACGATGGCCAGGGTGTTCCAGCGGGAGGCCAGCAGGCCGTTGGCGTCGAGGTCGGCCTGCACTCGGGCCCGCCAATCGGGGTCGGCGTACAGGCTGGGGCGGTCTTCGTGGGCCAACGCCACCAGCTCTTTGAACGAGCCCATGGTGTAGAAGGAGGTGGGTTCGATCATGGTGACGTGCTGGGTGATCGGACGGCAGGTGACCTGCACCCACACATCGGCCCCGGCGGCCCGGCCGGCCAGGTGGTCGGCCAGCTTGGTGCGATAGTCGGCCCGGGAGGAGGCCGCCGCCGGATAGGTGAGGATGGACGACCAGTTGAGCCGGCGGCCCAGCTTGGGCTGGAGGTCGTACACCCAGCGGTAGTTCTCCCCCGGCGCCACGTGCACCACACCCCGGCCGATCTCGGCGGTGACCCCGATGAGGGCCTCGGTCTCCTCCTGGGAGGCGGCGATGGACGGCACCGGGCGGCCGCCGTCGCCCAGGTGGAACCCGGCTCGGTCGGTGGAGAATCCCAGGGCGCCGCCGTTGATGGCCTCGGCCACCGCGGCCTTCATGCGGTTGACCTCCTCGGGGGTGGCCTCCCGCTCATAGGCGTCTTGGCCCATGACGTAGAGCCGCACCGCGGTATGGCCCACATAGCCGCCGAAGTTCACGGCCAGGCCCCGGCGCTGGATCACATCGAGATATTCACCATAGGTCTCGAAGTCCCAGTTGACCCCGGCCTCCAGGGTGGCCACCCGCATGTCCTCCACTTTGTCGAGGGTGCGGATGAGCGAAGCCCGGTCGGCGGCTTTGGTGGGGGCGATGCTGTAGCCGCAGCTACCGGCAACCACCGAGGTGACCCCGTGCCAGCATGATGACGACAGCCAGGGGTCCCATAGCACTTGGGGGTCGTAGTGGGTGTGGCAGTCGATGAAGCCGGGGCAGACCAGGCGGCCGGTGGCGTCTATTTCTTGGGGGGCTTTGACGGTGTCGTCGATTTCTGTGATGCGGCCGTTGGCGATGCCTATGTCGGCTTGTTGGCCGGGGTTGCCGGTGCCGTCTATGACGGTGCCGTTGCGGATCGCTATTTCTGGGCTCACGGGGTCAATTTAGGCGACTTTTGCCGCGCTCGACCGGGCGGCGGGTCAGTTGGTGGCGCAGAACCGGCGTGGTGGCGGGTCCTGTCCCGGCCCAGCCCGCCGTCCTCCGTGGAGTCCGGGCGGCGGGCGCCCTGAGCCGGGCCACCCCCCACAACGCCTACCCGTCGATCTCCCCCGCCGCCCTACCGTTGGGCCACCCACTCTTTTTTTGGGGGAGGGGGTGGGTGGCGGGCTTTAGTGCTTTGTTAGGTGGAGTTTTTCTCTTGTGGCTTCGGGGGTTAGGACTTCGTAGTTCATGGCCTCGAGAATGGTTACTGCCCTCGCTACCAGATCGGCGTTGGAGGCTAGTTGGCCTCGGGTTAGGTAGATGTTGTCTTCTAGGCCGACGCGGACGTTGCCGCCGGCGATGGCGGCCAGGCCGACGTAGGGGAGCTGGCTGCGGCCCAGGGAGAAAGCCGAGAATATCCAGTCATCGGGCAGGTTGTTGACCATGGCCATGAAGGTGTTGAGGTCGTCGGGGGCGCCCCAGGGGATGCCCATGCACAACTGCACCATGACCGGGTCGTCGATGAGCCCTTGGTCCACCAGGTGCTTGGCCAGCCAGAGGTGGCCGGTGTCGAAGATCTCGATCTCGGGGCGAACGCCCAGCTTCTGTACTTGGCGGGCCATCTCGTGCAGCACCGACGGGCTGTTGACCATGATGTAGTCGCCCTCGCCGAAGTTCATGGTGCCGCAGTCGAGGGTGGTGATCTCGGGCATCAGCTCCCGCACATGGGCCAGCCGCTCGGTCGCTCCCGCCATGTCGGTGCCGTCGGTGGCGGGGGGAAGCGGTACCTCGGCCGAGCCCAGCGTGAGATCTCCACCCATACCGGAGGTGAGGTTGAGCACCACGTCGGTGCTCGAAGCCCTGATCCGCTCCACCACCTCGGCGTAGAGCTCCATATCTCGGGCCGCCTCCCCGGTGTCGGGATCGCGTACATGGATGTGGACGATGGCTGCACCCGCTTTAGCGGCATCGATGGCCGCTTCGGCGATCTGCTGGGGGGTAATGGGCACCAGGTTGGATTTAGACGTGGTGTCGCCGCTGCCGGTAATGGCGCAGGTGATGAAGACGCCGGTCATGCGGGAGCCAACTCACTTTCTTGCGCTCGGCGATTCAACACCCGCAGCTTGGAGTAGATGTCGTCGCTGTTCATATAGCACCCCCGGAACAAGCGGCGACCGGTGGCGGTTTCGAACGGCTCCCGGGCGTGTTGCACTCGCCGGTTGTCGAATACCGCAAT
>JAJDTA010000071.1 GCA_022827405.1 Acidimicrobiia bacterium | reverse complement strand
CCGCAGAATGGTCTGGTCCAGCACAACCCCCACCGCGGAGGTGCCGCAATAGCGCAACAGGCGGTGCCAGTTGTCCAAGACGTGAGCGCGGGCGGAGACAAGAAGCGGCATGGGGAGAAACAAGCGTACCCCAGCGCCTCTCAATATCGAATACGGCAAGGCCACGGCAGCGAGAAAACTCGGGGGCGGACGGTAGGATCAATCGGTCATGCAGGCTGAGGTAGATGCGCTCATCGAACTGCTGGATCTGGAGCCCATCGAGGAGGACATCTTCAGGGGAGTCAGCCCCCAAGAAGACCGCCAGAGGGTGTTCGGCGGCCAAGTGGCCGGCCAAGCCCTAGTGGCCGCCACCCGCACGGTGGAAGACCGCTCGGTTCACAGCCTCCAGGCCTACTTCATACGACCCGGCGACGTGGCCGCCCCCCTGGTGTATCTGGTGGAGCGGGTGCGCGACGGCCGATCATTCACCACCCGCAGGGTGACCGCCATCCAGCACGGCCAGCCCATATTCGCCATGTCGGCCTCCTTCCACAAAGAAGAGGAGGGCTTCGAGCACCAGACCGACCTTCCCGCAGGCATCCCCGACCCCGAAGAGTTGGAGCCGTTTGTATGGGACGGTTTCCCGGTGGACGACCAAGGCCGAATGATCCGCCCGATTGAGCTGCGCTATGTGACCGGCTCGCCCGCAGAACGGGGCCAGAGCCGAGAGCCCCGCTTGCAAGTGTGGCTGCGGGCCACCGGCACTCTGCCCGAAAACCCTGTGCTGCACACCTGCATGTTCACCTACGCCAGCGACATGACCGTGCTGGACACGGCCACCAAGGCCCTGCCGGTTCGGGGCAACGAGATCGACATCCAGGCAGCCAGCCTCGACCACGCCATGTGGTTCCACCGGCCGCTGCGCATGGACGACTGGATCTTCTTGGACCAGGTGTCCCACTCGGCATCCAATGCCCGGGGCCTGGCCTGGGGCACGGCGTGGAACCGCACCGGCGAGCTGGTGGCTTCTGTCGTCCAGGAGGGATTGATCCGGCCACTGCGGAAAAAGCCGTGAGCTGGTGGTCACGAGCTGCGGTGGCGGTCGCCGCGGTAGCCCTGCTGGCCAGTGCCTGCGGGAGCGGCAACGACGACCGGCCCGGCTTTGGATTTCAAGGCACCACGGTGCCGCCAGATACCACCCCCGGCCCCACGGTCGAGTTCGGCACCGCCGCCCCCACCGCCAGCGCATCCGCCGCGGCGCAGCCCATGGCCACCCCCACTGTCGGCCAAGCCCTCGAGCAGGGTGAGGAGAACCAGCCGGCGCCTGCCCCCCAGCCCGAAGAGGCAGTTTTGGTGCTGACACCGGTGGCATCCCTGCCCGACCCCATGGCACTCGTCGCCCGACCGGGCACCGGCGGCACCAGTGGAGACCTCTACGTGGCCACCCGGGAAGGCCAGGTGTGGCTCAAGAACGCCGACGGGGACGAACCTCCCGAGATGGTGTTGGATATCAGCGACCAGACCAATCCAGGGTGCGAGGAAGGGCTGTTGGGCATCGCCTTCTCCCCCGACGGATCGAAGCTCTATGTGAGCTTCACCGACTTGAGGGGCGACAGCTTGATCGCGGAGTACCCCATGAGCGGGCAGTGGGTTCAAGGCGATGCCGGCCGGGAAGTGCTCAGCGTTGGCCAGCCGGCCTGCAACCACAATGGCGGCCATATCGCCTTCGGACCCGACGGCTTTCTGTGGATCGGGTTTGGCGACGGCGGCGGTCGCGATGACATGTTCAACCAGGGCCAAGACCTGGACACCCTGCTAGCCACCATGCTCCGCATCGACCCCGAGGCCGACGGCGGCTCGGCCTACTCCATACCCGCTGACAACCCGTTTGCCGACGGCGGAGGGCGAGCCGAAATATGGAACTACGGAGCACGCAATCCGTGGCGATTCTCCTTCGACCGGTCCACCGACGACCTGTGGATCGCCGATGTGGGACAAAACGAGTGGGAGGAAATCCACGTACTACGAGCCGCCGACGGCTGGAAGCCAGGGGCCAACCTGGGATGGCCGCTGTTCGAAGGCCACGTTAGGTTCTCCGGCACCGAAACCCCAGAAGACCTGGATTCTCCCATCCACGTGTACAACCACGACACCGGCTGCTCCATAACCGGCGGCCACGTGTACCGGGGGTCGGCCATACCCAGCCTGGTGGGCACCTACGTGTTCGGCGACTTCTGCCAGGGCCGCCTGTGGGGGCTCACCGTTGATGCCCAAGGAGAGGCCACCAGAACAGAACTCGGCCTCTCGGTCCCCGGCGGCACTCTGGTGTCGTTCGGCGAAGACGCCGCCGGCGAGCTCTACGTGCTGAGCTTCGACGACACCGTGTACCGCCTGGAGCTTGCCCGGTCGTCGTCATCAGTCAACTAATGCAAGAATGAACCGGTGAAGTTGAGCGGGGGGGAAGCTCTCACAAAATCGCTGGTCCGAGAAGGCACTGAGGTCGTATTCGGTATCCCCGGCATCCAGATATACGGGGTTGTGGCTGCGCTGCGCGACGAGCCCGGCATTCGGATGGTGGCCACCCGCCATGAGCAGGCCGCCACCTACATGGCCTACGGATACGCCCGGGCCTCGGGCAACCCGGGGGTGGCCCTCGTCGTTCCTGGCGTCGGCGTATACAACGCAGCTGCCGGATTGGCCACGGCTTACGCCCGCTCTTCGCCGGTACTGCTGATTGCCGGGCAAATTCCCCGGGGGCAGATAGGGAAGAACCTCGGAGGTGTCCATGAGATCGAAGACCAGATGGATATTGTGCGACCCGTCACCAAATGGCACCAGCAAGCCCTGACGCCAACAGAGATTCCCGCGGCCGTATCCGAGGCATTCCGACAAATGCGCACCGGCCGACCCCGTCCGACCTACATCGAATGTCCACCAGATGCCCTGGTGGAACGAGATGAAGTCGAACTACGGGATCCCGCATCCGTGGCGCCGATCATGCCCAGCCGCGAGCGGCTGCAAGAGGCCGCCTCGGCCATCTCGCAATCCCGACTTCCCCTGATCGTCGCCGGAGGCGGAATAGCTCTCTCCGGCGCCGAGCAGGCGCTCCTCGAGCTAGCCGAAGCCTCGAATATCCCGGTGGTGACATCGGGCGGCGGAAAGGGCGCCATCCCCGACAACCATCCTCTGTGCTACGGCTCATGCGTCAGCCCCGGCGGTGAACGCCACGAGATGAATCAGCTCTTGGACGTTATGAAGACCGCCGATGTTGTCATCGGGATTGGAACCCGCTTTTCTTTGGGCAACCCCGCCGGGGAGTCGTCCACGCTCGTGAACATCAACATCGACAACTTCGACCTCAACCGGATTCAAGACAACACCATCCCCCTGCACGGCGACGCCACAGCAACCATCAACTCCCTATTGCCATTTCTTGTTGAAGCCGGGTGCGGTGACCGCCCGTCCCCCGCTCAAGCCGTGTCTGCCGCCCGCCGCCTAATCGCCTACTACGACATTCGATCCAAAGAACCGCAGTACCCCATATTGGAAGCAATCAGAAGGGGGACTCCCGAAGACGCATACACCGTGTGGGATGTCACCCAGTTCGGCTTCTACGCCCGAACCCACTGGCCGGTGAACCGGCCGAACACGTACATCGACTCTGGGTACTCGTTTAATTTGGGCTTTGCGTTCCCGTCAGCGCTGGGGGCAAAGCTCGCCAAACCAGATCGCCC
>JAJDTA010000033.1 GCA_022827405.1 Acidimicrobiia bacterium | reverse complement strand
TATCTTGGACGCCACCGTGATGGAGAACACTCTGCTGGGTCGGCACCATTTGTTCCGTTGGGGACACCTTGCCGAATTGCTGTTCTGGCCACCACAGATCCGAGAGGAGACCGAGGCCCGACGTATCTGCATGGCCATGCTCGACCGGTTTGGGCTGGCCGAGATGGCCCACGAGGAAGCTGGTATGCTTCCGCTGGGTTCGCAGAAGTTGGTGGAGGTGGCTCGGGCCTTAGTGGCCGACCCCACTGTGGTGTTGCTCGATGAGCCCGCCGCCGGGCTGGGGGCCGACGATGTGACCGTGCTTTTGCGGGGCCTAAGAGAAATCGTGGCTGAGAGCGACCTTTGCGTGGTCATCATCGAACACGATCTCCAACTGGTGACCAGCCTCTGTCCCAGAATCAGCGTTCTGCACTTTGGAGAGATCATCTCCGAAGGCAGTCCTGAACATGTGACCTCCGATCCTGTGGTCATTGAGGCCTACCTGGGCCACGGCTTCGAGGCCGAGGATGGCGGCGATATCCACGAGGTGGAGGGGCCGCTGTCGGAGCATCATCACATCGACCACGTCGAAGAAGAAGGCACGCTGGAAGAGGTGTGGACCGGTGACGAAGGCCCCGAGCAGGGAGAGCCGTCATGATGCTGCTCGAGATCAAGGACCTGGTTTCGGGCTACGGCCGCCTCGAGGTGCTCCACGGCGTATCGCTGTCGGTGGAAGAGGGCGAGATCGTGTCGGTGCTGGGGGCCAACGGGGCGGGCAAGACCACCCTGCTGCGGGCCATTTCGGGCGTGCTGGACACCTGGTCTGGGTCAGTCGTGCTCGACGGGGAGAACTTGGGCAGTCTGGCCATCGAGCGCCGGGCCATGCGGGGACTCGGCCATCTGCCCGAGGGGCGGGGTATCTTCCAGAACCTGTCAGTCAAGGAGAACCTGGACCTGGGCCTTGGGCTGCGCTCTGACGGGGCGGCAGCAATCCGCCGTGACCGTGAACGACTGCTGGACTTACTGCCCGCGCTGGCCGAGAAGATCGGCGAGCAGGCGTCATCGCTGTCCGGCGGACAGCAGCAGATGCTGGCGCTGGCCCGGGCCATGATCACCCGGCCCAAGCTGTTGATGATCGACGAGCTGTCGTTCGGCTTGGCCCCCAATCTGGTGGACCAGCTTTTCGAACTGGTGGTGGACCTGCGAGACGAAGGCGGCACCACTTTCTTGCTGGTGGAGCAGAACGCCGGGGTGCTGGAGGTTTCCGACCGCACGTATGTGCTGCGTACCGGCAACAACGACATCAGCGGGCCCTCGGCCGAGCTGCGAGCCTCCCACGACCTGGTTCGTTCCTATCTGGGCCACTGATGCCGGGTCGGGTGCTGGTGACCGGCGGGGCATCGGGCATTGGGGCGGAGACATGCCGGGTGTTAGCCGACGCTGACTGGGATGTGGTGGCGGCTGACGTGGTCGCTGCTGTGGACATGGTGTCTTTGGATGTGACCGACGAGGCGGCTTGGGATCGGGTGCTGGAGGATGCGGGGCCGCTGTACGGACTGGTGAACTGCGCTGGTATCCGAACACGCAGTTCGATTGTCGATACTGATTTGGCGACATTCCAGGGCCATATGCAGGTCAACGTGGTGGGCACCTGGCTGGGCATTCGGGGGTTCTTGCGCCGCCATCAGCCCGGTGAGGCGGGGGCCGTCGTCAGCCTGTCTTCAGTGAACGCCGAGATCGCGGTGCCTGATCAGGCCCACTACGTGGCCTCAAAGGGAGCGGTGTCGGCGCTTACCCGGGCGGCTGCGGTGGAGGCTGCTCCGCTGGGGGTGCGGGTCAACGCGGTGGCCCCGGGGCCGGTGCGCACGCCCATGACCGCCGAGCGGCTGGGCAACCCAGAGCAGGCCGCCTGGTTGGCCGCCCGGGTGCCGATGGGCCGGGTGGCCGAGCCCGCCGAGATCGCCGAGGTCATCTCGTTCCTGCTCAGCGACAAAGCGTCTTACGTAACCGGCGAAGTTCTATTCACCGATGGAGGGTGGCACGGCCATGCCTGAATCAACATCCGATTCGCTTGCGGGGCTGGTGCCCCTCGACGACTTCTACCACTTCGGCGTCGTGGTCACCGATCTTGACGCGGCCATGGCCGAGTGGACCGCCATCCACGGGTTTGAATGGGGCCCCGTCCAGAACCGGGAGTTCATGGTCCGCCAACCCAATGGGGTGGTGCTGGCCGAGTTCCAGTTCACCTACTCCATTGCGGGGCCACCCCATATCGAGCTCATCACCGGTACCCCGGGCACCGTGTGGGATCCGGCCACCGCCGACGGTGTACACCACCTGGGGTACTGGAGTCACGATCTGGTGGCCGACGCCCAACGCCTGGCCGACGCCGGCTATGAGCCGCTGGCCACCTATGAGGCTTCCGACGGGCGTCCGCTGGGCTTCACCTACCACTGGCTTCCCACCACCGGCCTGCGCGTGGAATTGGTGGACGCGAACCGCCGTCAAGACTTCCTGAATTGGCTGGCCGGCGCCGACTTCCCCGCGGCCACCGACCGCTAATCGGTAAACCGCCGGTAGCCTTAAAGGTGCGATGGAAGCCTTCGATGTAGTCGTCGTAGGAGGGGGACCGGGGGGCTCGGCAGCCGCCCTGGCCGCCGCCCGCAGCGGCGCTTCGGTGGTTCTCTTGGAGGCCGACAAGCAACTCGGCGGCAACGCCGCCCGGTCCACCGGCTATGTGGCATTTGCCGACTTCGACATGCAAGGCGACATCGGTGCCGACGACAGTCCTGAGGACTTTCTGGCCGACATGCAGGCCGAAATCGATCGTCAAAAGCACCGCTATGGGCTTATCTTCGACGTTGATCTGGCCCGGCGCTATGCGGAGGAATCAGCCGCCACCTACCGGGAGCTCATTGAGTTGGGCCTCCGATTCGACCGCTTCCTGCCCCGGCCAGTGCAACACACCGTGGACCGAATGGTGAGTGTGGCCGACACCGCCATGTTCACCGCGTGCTTCGAGACTGCTCTGGTCGACGCCGGAGTCGAGGTTCGCTACAAGACTCGGGCCGTGCGATTGGTTCAAGATGGCGACCGGATCTCTGGAGTGGTCTCCGATACCAGTCGGCACTTTGGGGCGGCCAACGGGGTAATTCTGGCTGCCGGCGGTTATCAGGCCAATTTCGACTTGCGGTCTCGCTTTCAGCCCCAGTCCAAGGCTTCCACTCCCTATCTGGGCACCGAACTCTGCCGAGGCGACGGCCATTTGATGGGCCTGGCTGTGGGGGGCGACCTGATCAACATGACCATGATTCCCCCGCTGGTCATGGTGGGGTCCGCTCTGGTTGAGGATGCGATCGCCGTCAACCGGCATGGCCGCCGCTTTCACGATGAGGCCGGCCCCTACGACGATCGGGTCACCGCTCTAGAGGCCCAGCAAGACCAGCAGGCCTGGTACGTGTTCGACAACCGAATCGCCCAAGAAAAGGCCCAGCTGGTGGATGAGATGCCCGAGCCGCCGGTGTCAGGAACCGATGCCGCAGATCTTGCGGCGGCCATCGGGTGCGACGCCAACGGTTTGTCCCAAACGCTGGGCCGCTGGAATCAGACGGTGCAGTCAGGTACTGACCGCGACCTGGAATTTGGCCGGGTGATCTTCGGTGAGCCCCGAACCGGCATCTTGGAGCCGCCGCTATGGGCCGCCCCCATGGTGGTGGGCATCAATTTCCCCGCCGGGGGCTTCCGGGTAAACGCCGACATGCAGGTGCTCGACGTGTTCGGCGATGCCATTGGCGGCCTCTACGCAGTAGGCGACTGTGTGGGCGGGGTCAGCCCGGCCATCGGCCTCGGCGGGGTGAAGATCACCGCCGCCCTAACCCTGGGCCGCATCGCCGGCGAGGCTGTGGCCAACGGGCAGCAGTGATCAGCGGCTGAAGGCGTGTTCGACGGCGATCTGGCCGAAGCAGAGGGCTTCGGACAAGTTTGATCCGTCGCTGGGGTAGAGCAGACCGGAGGCCTGGCCGAGTTCCCCGGCCCCGTACAGGCCGACAATCGGGTCGCCGAAGGCGTCAAGTATGCGGCCGTGGCGGTCTCGACGAGGGCCGCCGGTGGTGTTCGATCCCCCGGGCCATAGGACCACGCAGTAGTAGGGGGGCTCATCAATCGGGACCATGGTGTCGGGCGGACGCCCCCACGGGTCGGGCTCGCCGTCGCGGCATCGCTGGTTGTAGGCGTCCACGGTGACGGCCGCCTGCTGGGCGGCGTCCTCGGCCATGCCCGCGGCCACCGCCGCCTCCGCGATGGTGGCTCCCGGGGCGATCCAACCCTGCTCGATCTCGGCGGTGTTGTCCTCGCTCCAGTTGTAGAGGCCCACGGCCACCGCGCCGAAGTGGGTGTAGGTGAGCGGCCCGGCCTGACGCCGGGATTCGTCGAAAAACCAATAGCAGGGCACCCGGGGGTAGGTGTTGGTGGCCGGGTCGTAGGCCAGCAGGTCGTAGTAGAAGTCGTGGCGCAGCAGGGCTTGATGGTGCTCGTTGGCGAACCGGTTCCCAGCCTGGTCGCAGATCACATAGCCGGGAGGATCAATGCCGATGATGAAGTTCAGCGGCTGCCCGTGGTGGTCGAAGTGGCCGATGGCCCGGCCGATCATCTGGTTCATGTGCCACATGGAGGCCCCGACCCCGGCGGCCATGCGCACTCCATCGCCAGTGTTGCTGGGGTTGCCGTAGAAGTGGACCGGATAGACCTGCAGGTGGTCCCGCTTGAGATCTTCGTCGAACTCGTAGCCGCCGCAGGCCAGGACCACGCCGCGGCGGGCGCCCAGAGCAATCGATTGGCCGTCGCTGGTCACAGTCAATCCAGTCACCCGGCCATCGGCATCCTGGATCAGCCGAGATGCAGCGGTTTCCCACCGGATGGAAATGTCCCTTCGAGCAACCGCGGCTGCTAGTCCTTCGAAAAACCGGGGACCGGCTCCGGCCGCGGCGGCCAGCCGCTCGGCCACCCCGCCGGGCTGCACGGCCACAATCGCCTCGGCACCCTCGAATTCGGGATGCTCGGCTCCGGCCGATGCCACCATGTCCAAATCGCCGATGACGTCCTCTAACCACTGCGGCAGGCAAGCGGCCCGCTCGGCCCAGGCGTGGGACACATCGAATGGAACCATGCCCGAGGCGCATACATCCAGGTAGCGAGCCCCGGCATCCACATCGGTCACCGTCATCACCATGCCGCCCGACATACGGGTCGACGGAGTGTGGCGGTGCTCGGGGCTCTTCTCCACCAGCACCACCGAAGCGCCGGCATCGCTGGCGGTGACAGCTGCGGCGGTGCCCGCTGCCCCGTAGCCCACCACCACCACGTCGAAGGTCTCGTCGAACGACTCTGCCGCCATCAGAAGTCCCCGCCGTCCAGGGTCACCGTCTGACGGACGATCACCCCGTCGGTAACCTCGAAGCGATCGGTGCCCGAAGCTCCGTTACCGGGACCGCCCACCAGCGTCCAAGAAACCGCCACCACTGCTCCCTCCAACCGGGGTTCGGCGAATGCCACCCGGCCATCGCCCAACCGGTCGGGCACGGTGGCGAAGTAGCCGGCTATGGCGTCACGGCCCTGGTAAGCCACATCGCGCACCAGCACGGCGTCGGCGGCATAATCGGCGGCCATGGCGTCGGGGTCGCCGGTGTGGACCGCGGCCAGATGGTCTTGGACCACAGTCAGCGGGTCACGCATTCGTTATGCCGAGGCTGAGACCGCCGTCCACCGTCAGCACCGAGCCGGTGGCCCATTCGGCCCCGATCAGGTACTCAAACGCCTCGGCGATCTCGGTGACGGTGCCGATGCGGCCCAAGGCGTGAGCCGGCCCCAGCCCCTCCAGCCGGGCCTTGGCTTCGTCGTCACCCATGAGTCCGGCGCGCTGGTTGATCTCCGTAAACACCGCTCCGGGCCGCACGCAGCCCACTCGCACCCCTTGGGGCCCCAACTCGGCCGCCAGCACCCCGGTGAGCGCCTCCAGTGCCCCCTTGGTAGCGGCGTAGGGCGCCACGCCGGGGAAGGCCCGCTGGGTGTGCACCGACCCTACGAACAGCACGCACCCCTGGCGCTCACGCAGGTGGGGGAGCGCCTCGCCCACCAGCATCATCCCGGCCACCACGTTGGTATGGAACACGTCGAGCAGGGCCTGTTCCTCCAGCTCGTCCACCGGCCCCCGGTACATGTTGGCGGCGTTGCTGATCAGAGCGTTCAGGCCGCCGCCATGCTCCACTGCGGCCTCGACCATGACGGTGCGGTCATCAGCCACCGTCACGTCTCCAGCCACCGCCCGCCCCCGGTCGCCCAGCCCAGCAGCCACCGCTTCCACCCTGTCCTGACGGCGCCCGGTGATGGTCACCAGCGCCCCCCGGTCAGCTAGGTATTCAGCGGCCCCCGCGCCAATGCCCGAGCCACCCCCGGTGATCAATATGGACATGCCTTCGATGGAGTTCATCGACCAGCCAACTTATAGGGAGCAGCGCTGGGGCCTAGGGTTAAGCGATGGCATACCGGGTGGAGATTGACCAGGATGAGTGCATGAGTTCGGGGCGGTGTGTGGCCGACTATCCCGCCGCCTTCGCCTTCGACGACGACGAACTGGCCACCGTCTTGCCTACGGTCGGCAACCTGACCGACCAGCAACTGCTCCGGGCCGCCCGCAACTGCCCCTCCCGGGCCATCCAGGTATTCGACGACAACGGCAACCTGCTGGAGTAGTCCAGGATCTCGGCCACGCCCGTCGGTGCCATGCCCGTCGATGCTGGTCCTGGCAAGCACCCACTAGGGTTGGCGCTCGTGACGAAATCGATGATTGTGACCGGGGCGGGACACGGCATTGGGGCAGAGATCGCCCGACAGGCGGGGGCCGCGGGCTACCGGGTGGGGGTGCTCGATGTCAATGGCGCCGCCGCGGAAGAAATTGCCCAGTCGCTGCCCGATGCGGCTGCGCTGGCCGCCTCGACCACCGACTCCGCCGCCATCGAGGCCGCCCTTGACGACTTCGGCACGCCCGACGCCCTGGTGAACAATGCCGGCATCGTGCGGTTCACCCCGCTAGTCGACCACCTGGAGGAGGAATGGCGGGCGGTGGTGGACGTGAACCTCAACGGCCCGTTCGTGTGCGGTCGAGCCGTGGCCCGCCGCCTGATCGCCGAGGGCCGCCGGGGGGCGATGGTCAACATCTCCTCCATCAACGGCATCGCCCCCGGCCCCAATTCCGGGGCCTACAGCCCGACCAAGGCGGCAGTGATCCAGCTCACCCGGCAGATGGCCATCGAATGGGGCTCAGCCGGCATCCGGGTCAACTCGGTGGCTCCCGGCATCATCGACGACGGCATGTCGGCCCCCGTTTTGGCCGACCCCGAAGTGCGGGCCACCCGCTCGGAACGCACCCCCAGCCGGCGGCTGGGCACCGCCGACGATATTGCCAAGGCCGTGATGTGGTTGTGCTCCGACGATGCCGAATACGTCAACGGTCACAATTTGGTGGTGGACGGCGGCGTGGTTTCGACCGTGCTGGCCGGAATGCCCCGTCCAGCGTCGATAGACGGCGTCGAAGAATAAGCCCGATCCACCCGATCTGACAAAAGGAGAGAACCTGCCATGGCTGAGATCACCCTCACCCGATTCGACGAAGTTCGGGACGCCTATCGGCAAAAGGGCCTCAAGCAGGCGCTGTATGACGCGGCCGGGGTGATCATGGCCGACACCCTGCTCACTTTGTGGGGTGACGACCACCGCCGCCGCCGTCGATTGGAGAATCGGCTGTTCCGTCGGGAGACGTTCGAGCACTATGAGCGGGATCTGCTTCCGCTAGCGGTGGACAAGCAGTTGGATCCTGCCGCGGCGGAGGGCAAGGGCGATGTCGTGCCCTTGGCCCGCAGGATCGTGGTCAACCTCACCGCGGCCGCTGCCGGAGTTGACTACTCCGAGGGCACCGCAGAAGAGACCGATCGGCTGTACTCCTACGCGGTCAAGTTCAGCGAGGGCGCCACTGCGGTTCATAGCACGAGGGATCCCGAGGAGTTGAGAGCCGAGGTGGCCGAGGCGCTGGAGCGCTGGGACCAGGAGTTCTTCGCCCCGTCGCTAAACCGCCGCACCGAGCTCTTCGAGCGGTTCGTCGCCGGCGAGATCGCCGAAGACGACCTGCCCAAAGATGTTCTCACCGTGCTGGTCCGCAATCAGGACTCCCTGGACCTGCCCCGAGACGTAGTTCGCCGGGAAGTGGCCTTCTACATGCTGGCCGGAATGCACTCCACCGGGGCCGCCACCACCCACGCCGTCCACGGCGCGTTCGGCTGGTTCGACGACCACCCCGACGACCGAGCCCGCATGGTCGAAGATCCGGTGTTCCTCCAGCACTGCGTTCACGAGTCCATGCGCCTGCACCCGGCCAGCCCGGTGGCCCGCCGGGAGGCCGTCGAACCGGTCACGCTGCGTAGCGGCACCGAGATGGCAGTGGGCGACACTGTGGTGTTCGACCTGTGGTCGGCCAACCGCGACCCCGATGTGTTCGGGGCCGACGCCGACAGCTTCAATCCCCTCCGCTCGATACGCGACGACGTGCCCCGGTGGGGCCACACCTTCGGCGGGGGGCGTCACGCCTGCATCGGCATGGAGCTAGACGGCGGCGTTCCCGCTGATGAGAACACCGGGGCCCCCATTCTGTTGGGAACGGTGGCGCTGATTCTGCGAGGTCTGCTCGTGCGGGGCGCCCAGCGGGACCCCGACAATCCCCCCCAGCAAGACCCCAACATCGCCCGGGTCTGGTGGGGCACGTACCCCGTGCTGTTCTGATGACCGGCCCGGCCGTGGAGCGGGAGGACCGAACTCAGCGCACGCTGACCGGGGAGTTTTGGGCTGCGGTCGACCAGGGTGAACTGGTCCGCCCGGTATGCAATGACTGCGGGCGGAGCTTTTTCGTGCCCCAATTCGCCTGCCCGCACTGCCAAAGCACCAACTGGGCCTACGAGGCCAGCAGCGGTCGTGGCCGGGTTTACAGCCACACCACCGTCCACCGGCCTCCCACCCCGGCGTTTGACGCCCCCTATGTGCTGGCCGACGTGGACATTGAAGAAGGCTGGCACCTGCTTACCTGGATCGTGGACTGCGAACCCGATCACGTGGCCATCGACATGCCGGTGAGCGTGCGATTCGTGACCGGCCCCGACGGCCACCGCCTTCCCGCCTTCGCCCCCGATGAGGCCGACCGATGAACGTCGGGTTGGCCTTGGCCCGCAATGGGGCTCGCCATCCCCGCGATCCCGCCATTTTCGGCGAGCGCGAGCTGAACAACCGCCAGCTCGACGAGCGCACCAACCGCATCGCCAACGCCCTGCTGGGCGCGAATCGCCTGGGCAAGGGAGACCGGGTAGCGCTGCTGGTGGCCAACCGGCCCGAGGTGGTGGAGGTGCTCGGCGGCATCACCAAGGCCGGCGGCTGCTATGTGGGGCTCAACTTCCGCCTCGGCCCAGTGGAGCTGGAGCAGGTGTTCGACAACGCCGACCCCACGCTGGCCATCACCGACTCTGAGCATCGGGATCAACTCGACGGGTTCGACCTGCCGATCATCGACATCGACCGCGACCTCGACGGGTTGGCCGACGCTGCCTCGCCCGCACCGCCCGACACGCTGCACCAGGTCCGCCCCGAAGACGATTTCTGCATCGTGTACACCAGCGGCACCACCGGGCGCCCCAAAGGTGTCCACTTTGACCACGCCCGGGTGCTCCAGCACGCCACCGTGGCCTGTTTGGAGTACGAGATCGACCGCCATAGCCGATACCTCATTCAGATCCCTCACAACTCCAGCGTGAACATCACCATCCTCCCGTGCCTGCTTATCGGGGCGGCCCAGGGGTTCGTCGACAGCCGCAACTTCGATCCGGTGCGCTACGCCCGCCTGGTGGAAGACCACGGGGTGAGCCACTCGTTTCTGGTGCCCACCCAGCTTATGCGCCTGCTCGACCGCCTGGAGCGGGCCGACGACCCCAAGCTGGGATCGCTGCGCACTCTCGGCTACGGCTCGTCGCCCATCTCCCCCGACCGCCTGGCCGAGTTGGTGGAGCGCTTCGGCCCGGTGTTCAACCAGCTCTACGGCATGGCCGAGATCGCCTCCATCGGCACCATCCTGCGCAAAGAAGACCACGTGCGGGGCTTGGAGGAGCGACCCGAGTTGCTGTCGTCGTGCGGCCAGCCGTCGTATGCGGTGGACGTGCGGGTGGTGGACCCCGACAGCCAAGACGTAGCCGTGGGGGAGCGGGGCGAGGTGATCTTCGGCGGCCCCCACGTGATGAAGGGCTACTTTCGCGACCCCGAGCGCACCGCCGAGGCGCTGCGAGACGGGTGGATGCACAGCGGCGACGTGGCCGAGGTCGACGAGGAGGGCTTCATCTACATCGTCGACCGGATGAAGAACCTCATTATCCGCGGCGGGCTCAACATCGCCCCCACCGAGATCGAGAACGTGCTGTACCGCCATCCCGCCGTGCTCGAAGCATCTGTTATCGGCGTGCCCGACCCCGAGTGGGGCGAGGCCATCGTGGCCGTGGTGGCCCTCAAGCAAGGGGCATCGGCCGACGACCAGGAGCTGCGGCTGTGGTGCCGCCAATCGGAGCTGACGTCCATCAAGATCCCCGAGCGGGTGGAGTTCACCGATTCGCTGCCCAAGAACGCGGTGGGAAAGATCGCCAAAGAGGAGTTGCGGACCCGCTATTGGGGTGAGGGCAGACAGGTATGAGCCGGGCCCGCTACTGGGGTGAGGGTCGGCGGGTGTGAGCGGCCCTCATCCGCTGCACCGGGTGGCCATCGTCGGGGTGGCGGCCACCGAGATGGCCCGCCAACTCGACACCACCTCGGCGGAGATCTCCCTGCGGGCTGCGCGGGCCGCGCTCGACGACGCCGGGTTGACGGTGGCCGATGTCGATGGGGTGGCCGCCCGCTGGCCCGGACCGGGGGGTACCGTTTTCCAGCCCGGCTCGGCCGACTGGGCCGAGGTGTTCGGCCAGCCGCTGCGCTGGGTGTGCGACACCTATCCCCAGGGTGTGCCCGGCGCATTGGACGCGGCCGCCGCGGTGGCTGCCGGCCTGTGCGAGGTGGCTCTGGTGTTCGGAGGACAGGCCGGGGTCATGGGCGGGTCGGCGGTGGCCGACTACACCCGGCCCGACAACGAGTTCATCGCCTGCTGGGGCTCGCTCACCGCAGCCCAGTTCGCCCTAGTCGCCCAGGTATACCGTCACCGTTTCGACCCCGATCCCGAGCGGGTGGCCTCGATCGCCGCCGCTATCCGCAACGCGGGGTCGGCCAACCCCGCGGCGGTGATGGCCGGGCGGGGTCCCTATTCTGTGGCCGACGTGTTGACGTCGCCCATGGTGACCGAGCCGTTTCGGTTGCTGGATCTGTGCCTGGCCACCGAGGGGGCTGCGGCCATGGTGATCACCACCGCCGAGCGGGCCCGGGATCTGTCGCATCCGCCGATGACCATCTTGGGCGGGGGAGCAGAATGGCACCGCCAGCAGTACGTGAACCCGCCCCGCTACGACGAGGTATGGGGTTTGGGGGCCGACGCCGCCCGGCGGGCCTTCGATCTGGCCCAGTTAGAGCCCCAAGACGTGGATGTGTTCGAGCTCTACGACATCAACACCTACGAGGTGATCCGCCAGTTCGAAATGCTGGGCCTGTGTGCCGAGGGCGAGGGGGCCGACTACCTGGCAGAGGCGGGCATAGGCATCGAAGGCCGCCACCCCCTCAATACCGACGGCGGCCTGCTCAGCTACAGCCACATCGGCTGGGGTGGCCCCACCCTCAAGATCGTCGAAGCCGTACGCCAGCTCCGCGGCACCGCTGGCCCCGGCCAAGTCCCCGACGCCAAAACCGCCCTCGTCACCGGAGCTGGCTCCGGCGCCCAATACCACAACGTCATGGTCTTGGGGCGGGCCTAGCAGCCCTGAGTCAGCCCGTCGCCCAGTCGAGCTCCGTCTGCATGGCCTCTTCGCCGCGGCGGCCGATGGTTAGCAGGCGGGGGTCGTGGGAGCGGCCGTCTAGCCAGGCTCGGATGGCTCGCATTGATGCGGTGAAGGAGCGGACCCGCTCGAAGCGGGCGGCGTAGGCCAGGCGCTCCTCATCGAGGGGGTGGCCGTAGTCGGCGGAGTCGTCAATCAAGCACCAGCCGGAGAAGCGGTGGGTGAAGGCCACATCGCACATGGGGTCGCCGGGCCAGGCCCGCTCCCAATCCAAGATCCCGCCTAGTTCCCCCGGTCCAGTCCAGCTCAGGTTGGCGAACCGGAAGTCCCCGTGGCACCACACCGCAGGCTCATCGCAGGCGGGCCGGTGAGTTCGAAGCCACGCCAGCGCGGCCTCGAACTCGGGGTGTCGATCGGGAGCAGCCCGGCGGTAAACGGCCTCGGTGCGGTCCAGCTCGGCGTCGTAGCCCTCGGCCACCGTCACCGGGGCCGACAGAGAATGCAGCCTCCCCAACGCCTGGGCTGCGGCGGCGATGTACTCCGGGCGGCCCTCGGTTACGTCGTCGAGCCGCAGCACCCGCCCGGGCACCCGGGTGTGAACCCCGAACGGCCGGCCAATGGGGTTATCGGCGTCGGGCTGCACCGCCAGTACCCGAGGTGCGGGCACTACCCCCTCCACCCGGCGCAAGTTGGCCGCTTCCGCCTCCGGGTCGTAGGGATCCAGCGTTCCACCCGTCGGCGCCACCCGTACGATCACGTTGTCCACCCCCAGCGTCACCCACGAGAATCCCCGGCTGAGGCGCTTGATCTGGGGATGGAATCTGGCACCGTCCAACACCTCGCAGACGGCTTGTCCCACTGCCGATGGCGACAAGTCCACCGAATGAGCGTATCGGCATGGTGCCAACCCGCCGATGGCCGAACCCCAGAGCGGGCCGGGCCGGGAGATAACGTCGCCCGGAGTGTTGGGTGGGCAGATCGCATGAGAGCGCAGCCGAGGAGGGGCCGGGTCGGGTCGGTCATGACAGCGGGAATCCTGGCGGTGGCCTTCGGGGCTTCGCTCGGCTTTCTCCCCGGTTACTTCGTTGCCGATTTGCAAGACGATTTGGGCATATCCCGTACCCAGGTGGGACTACTGGTGAGCTTGCACTTTGGATTTACCGGGCTTGGATCGGTGCTCGGCGCCCGGATCACCGAGTGGGTCGGGGTTCGGGCGTCGGTGGTGGCCGACCAGCTCATGGTGGCGGTGGCAGCCTGGGGCTCGGCACTGCTCGACAGCTATCCCGCGTTGCTGGCCGCGGCCATGTTCGCCGGATTCGGATATTCGCTGTCCACCTCGTCCACCAACAAGGCGGTGGCCGATGTGGTTCCCGCCAGTCGGCTCACGGTGGCTCTTTCGGCCAAGACAGCGGGTGTCCCGACCATGGCGCTTGTCGCATCGGCAATCGTTCCGTGGGCATCGGAGCGATGGAGCTGGAATGCCACGGTCATGGCCACTGGCACCCTCGCCCTGCTCAGTGCGGTGGTGGCACTCTTCGCCCTTCCCGGTCGGGAGGCCAGCGGTCGATCCGCCGTCAGATCCGAGGCGGTGTCACTTTCTGGTCGGGGCGGGGGCAGGTCTAGCGGGGAGTTGATGCCCAAAGGGTTCTGGTGGTTTTCGGTGGCCGCGTTCTTCCTGGTGGGGTCGTCGCAGCCGCTGTTCTCCTGGATCGTTCGCTACTTGGACGAGTCGGTGGGACTGGCCAAGACCACCGCGGGTGGGATTGCCTCTGTGGCAGCGGGCATCGGTGCGGTAACCATGGTTCTGGGCG
This sequence comes from Acidimicrobiia bacterium, assembly GCA_022827405.1. GTDB lineage: Bacteria > Actinomycetota > Acidimicrobiia > Acidimicrobiales > Bin134 > Poriferisocius. Next base: position 4,387 of record JAJDTA010000033.1, on the reverse strand, counting down.
CCCTGCACGCCGACCGGATCGGCCCCAACCGACGGGTGCCGTTCATCATCGGCCTCTCCGCGGCGATGTCTGTGTCGATAGCCGTCATCCCGCTGGGGTTCGCCCTCGACGTGGTGGTGGTGGGGGCAGCCGCGGTGGGGGTCGTGTTGGGCATTGCCACCCAGCTTGTTGCCGTCGGATCAATGCATGCCGCGGTGGTGGATCGGGCGCCTCATGCCGTGCAGCGGGCCACGGGCATCACCATGACCGGCTATTACCTGGGGGCGCTGGCCGGACCGGTTGGCTTCGGCGCGCTGGTGGACTGGCTCGACACCTACACCTGGGCCTGGCTGGCCATGGCTGCGGGCGGCGCGGTGGGCGCGGCCATATTCGTCCGAGCCAACCGGGTGGGCCAGGTGGTGCCTTGACCAATGAACGAGCGAAGGCCAAGCTCGCTGACGGGCTCTCCAGGGTGAGGCAATGAACTACGAGCACGTTCTAGCGCCGATTGAGATCAATGGGCGGGAGATCAAGAACCGGGTGGTGCGCACCGCGCACGGCACCAACATTGGCCAAGGGCGGATCACCGACGAGCTGATCGCCTACCACGCGGCCCGGGCCGCCGGTGGGTGCGGACTCACCATCTTGGAGGCGGCGTCGGTGCATTCCACCGACATGGGCACGCTGTGGCTCCACGACGCCTCGGTGGTGGACGACTACCGGCGGCTGATGGGCCGCTTGGCGCCCAACGGCATGACGGTGTTCCAGCAGCTCGGCCATTTGGGCTATGAGGGGGTGACCGCCGACGGCGGGCCGCCCTGGTCGGCGTCAGAGCTGGCCGGCCCCAGCATCCGCCAACCGGCCAAGGCCATGACCGCCGATGACATTGCCGAGCTCACCGATGCCTTCGCCCAGGCGGCCCAATGGAGCGTCGAGGGGGGCGTCCACGGGGTGGAGGTCCACATCGCCCACGGCTACTTGCTCCAGCAGTTCATGTCGTCGGCCACAAATCAGCGCACCGACCACTACGGCGGCCCGTGGGAGAACCGCATTCGATTGGCCTGCGAGGTTGTCGGAGCGGTGCGGACGGCGGTCGGCCCCGACATACCGCTGGGAGTGCGGATCGGATCAGAGGCGGTGGGCGACGGGGGAGTGACCGAGCACGACTGCGCCGAATTGGTGATGGTGCTGGCCGACGACGGCCTCATCGACTACGTGAACCTGACCTACGGGAGCTGCCTGCGCCCCCACAAGATCATGGGCGGGATGCACGAACCCCCCGGCTACGAGCTTGAGTCGGCTGCCCCAGTGGTGGCCGCCGTCGATCTGCCCGCCATCGTGACCGGCCGGTTCCGCACCCTGGCCGAGGCCGATGAGCTGATCGCTAAGGGTGTGGCCGACATGGTGGGCCTCACCCGAGCCCACATCGCCGATCCCGAACTGGTGGCCAAGAGCGTTGCCGGTCGAGAGTCCGAGGTTCGCCCCTGCATCGCCGGGAACGACGGTTGCGTCGGCGGCCTCAACCGAGGTCGCCTGTCGTGTGCGGTCAACCCCGCGGTGGGCCGCGAACTGGATCAGCCTCCGCACCAGTACAGCGCCCAAACCGGACGGGTAGTGGTGGTTGGCGGCGGCCCCGGCGGCATGGAGGCCGCCCGCTTGGCCGCTCTTCAGGGCCACGATGTGGTGCTGTTCGAAGCCCGCGACCGCCTGGGTGGCGCCGTCCGGCAAGCCCAAGAGCTGCCCACCCGAGCCCTGCTGGGCGACATCTGCGACTGGCAAGAGCGGGAGCTAAACCGACTTGGCGTCGACGTGCGGTTAGACCAACCCGCCGATGTCGAGGCGATCACCGCCACTCGCCCCGACCTCGTGGTGGTGGCCACCGGCGCCACCGGTGCCGAAATTCCCGAAATCAGCGAAATGCCAAAGGGAGCCACCGCGGTAGTCGACGACCGCTTCGGCGGCTACGAAGCCCTCGGCCTCGCCGAGTGGCTGGCCACCCAAGGCCTAGCCGTGACCCTCACCACCCCCGGCCGCCGAGTAGCCGCCAACGCCCTGCTCGACCTAGTGGTCCAACCCGCCCGAGAACGCCTCCAATCCCTCAATGTCAAAATCCAAACCAAAGTCGAAATACCCCCCCAAGCCGACCTAACCCTCACCGTCACCAAACACCCCCACGACCCCTTGTCCGCCGATCTCACCAATGCGGGCCTAAACGCCCAAGTCATCGGCGACGCCCAAACCCCCGGCACCATCCTCACCGCCATCGCCCAAGCCCACACTATCGACTTCGCCGATTGAGCCCTGGCGGCTATTTCCTCCCGTCTTCGGCGGTGCCGAGGTAGGAGGCTTGTAGGTCGGGGTGGGCTAGGAGGTTTTGGGCGGTGTCGTCTAGTACTACTCGGCCGGTTTGGAGCACCCAGCCTCGGTCGGCAATCGACAATGCCATGTTGGCGTTTTGCTCCACCATGAACACGGTCAGGCCTGCTTCATGGATTTGCTGGATGAGCTCGAAGTTCTGCTGCACCAGCGCGGGGGCCAGGCCCATGGAGGGCTCGTCCATCAACAGCACCCTGGGGTTGGCCATGAGGGCTCGGCCGATGGCCACCATCTGCTGCTCGCCCCCCGACAGCGTCCCTGCCTTCTGGTTAAGCCGCTCTTTGACCCGCGGGAACAGCTCGAACACCCGTTCCATGTCGGCGGCGATCTGATCGGTGTCGGAACGCAGGTAGGCGCCGAGGTCGAGGTTCTCGCGCACGGTGAGGCGTTTGAATAGTCGGCGGTTCTCGGGCACCATCGTAACCCCAAGCTTCACCCGTTCGCGGGTGGGCTGATGAGTCACCACTTGCCCGTTGATCACTACATCTCCGGTGGTTGGCTTCACCATGCCGAGGATGGTCCGCAGCGTGGTCGACTTTCCGCTTGCGTTGCCGCCCAAAAGGCACACCAGCTCGCCCGAGTAGATGGCCAGGTCCACGTCTTTGAGGATGTGGACCGCGCCGTAGTGGGTGTTCACCCCCCGCAGCTCCAGCACCGGGGATTCAACTCCCATCGGTCGTCTGCCCCAGGTAGGCCTCGATCACCTGCGGATTGGCCGACACCTCGGCATAAGTGCCCCGGGCGATGGCCTCGCCGTGGTCAAGCACCACCACTCGATCGGAGATGTCCCGCACCACCGACATGTCATGCTCGATGAGCACAATTGTGAAGCCCATCTCGTCGCGCAGCTTGCCGATGAGCTGGGTGAGCTCGGCCGACTCAACCGGGTTCATTCCCGCCACCGGCTCGTCCAACAGCAGCAGTTTGGGGCTGGTGGCCATGGCCCGGGCTATCTCCAGGCGACGGCGGTTGGCGTACGACAACACCGAGGCCGGCTGGTCGAATCGGTACCCGGTGAGGCGGGTGCCGAAGAAGCCCAGCACCTCCTTGCCCCGGGCGCGCACCTGCTCTTCTTCTCGGCGGAACCTGCGGGTATAGAGTAGGGCGTCGAGCATCCGCTGGCGAGTGCGGCAGTGCTGGGACACCATCACGTTCTCCAGCACGGTCATGTTGGCAAAAAGCCGCACGTTCTGGAAGGTGCGGGCGATACCCCGGGCGGTGATCTTGTTGGGGTCGAGCCCGAGCAGCGATCGGCCCTCGAAATAGATCTCCCCTTCGGTGGGCTTCACCATGCCGCTGACCACGTTGAAGAATGTGGTTTTGCCCGCGCCGTTGGGGCCGATCACCGCCACGATCTCGCCCTCTTCCACGGCGATGTCGAGATTGCTCAAAGCGTGCAGACCCCCGAACACCACGTCTAGCCCGGCGATCTCCAGCATTGGCCGGGAGGTCATGGCCGCGGCCCCTTCCCACTGAGAACCCCGGAGTTGCTGTCATCATCAGCTTCATCGGCCTGAGCGCGCAGCCAGGCATCCTGGTTGAGCTCGTCGGTTCGCAGCTCGCGGGCCCGGCGCACGCTGGGAATCAGCCCCTCGGATCGCTGAAGCATCATCCACACCAGCAACGCGCCGTAGATCAAGATCTTGAACTCGGCGAACTCCTGGAGCAGCCCCGGCTGGTTGGGCCCGCCCAACACCCCAATGAGTACCGCCGCCCCGGCGATGACTCCGGCGATGTTGCCCATGCCCCCGAAGATCACCACCACCAGAATCACGATCGACACGATGATGGCGAAGCTGTGGGGGAAGATCGATCCCACCTTGGCCGACAAGATGGCGCCGCTGAACGACCCCAGCACCGCGCCGGTGACAAACGCCATGAGTTTGGCGCTCACCGTGTCCACGCCCATGGCCTCGGCCACGCTCTCGTCCTCCCGAATGGCCATCCAGGCCCGGCCGATCCGGGAGTTCTCCAGTCGCCACGAGACATATATGGCGATGGCGCAGAAGAACAACACCAGGTAGAGCACTGA
>JAJDTA010000093.1 GCA_022827405.1 Acidimicrobiia bacterium | reverse complement strand
TGGAGCTGGCCCATGAGTACGGGGCGGCGGCCATCTTGACCACTGGCGACTACATGTTGAAGATGGCCGAAACCGCGGTGGAGATGGGCCTCGACCCCAAGGCCGACTTCAACATCCGGGCCCTGCCCGGCGGCCACATCGGCGACGCCGAGCGGGTGAAGGAGGTGTGGGGGGTGACCCCGGCGCAGCCCTACGGGTTCCACGAGGTGCAGAACGTGTCCATCGAGTGCCCGCTGCGTAACGGCCAACTCCACATCTTCGAAGACTGCTTCGTGGTGCAGGTGGTGGACGTGGAGACCGGCGAGCCGGTGCCCGACGGCACCCAGGGGGCGCTGGTGATCACCGAGATCTACAAGACCGGCTCACCCCAGTTCCGCTACAACATCATGGACCTGGCGTTTCTGTATCCGCCGGGCCAGTGCGAGTGCGGCTCGTGGCTGCGGCGCATGGGACCCTTCGCCGGTCGGGGCGACAACATGGTGAAGCTGCGGGGGGTGAACGTGTGGCCCGAGGCCATCGGCGAGGTGATCAGCGACGTGGCCGGGGTGACCGAGGACTTCTTCTGCCGGGCGGTGCGGGCCGGCGACCGCGACGAGATGATCGTGATGGTGGCCAGCGACGCCCCGGCCGATGAGTTCGGCGCGGTGGCCGAGCGGGTGGAGGACCGCCTCAAGGAGGTCGTCGGGGTGAGGATGACTGCCGAGGTGGTCGGCCCCGGCGGGCTGGACGAGCTAACCGGCATGGCCTCCGGCGCGGCCAAGCTGATTCGGTTCAAGGACGAGCGGCCATGAGCGCTGCCGCGCCGGCCGAGGGTGCCATCGACTACTGGTGCAACCGGTTCTTCCCCGAGCAGGCCGACGTGTGGAACGCCGCCTTGGAAGCCACCGGCATCGCCGTGAAGGTGCGCACCGATGACACCGACTCCTTCTGCGACGCCGACACCATGGTGGCCCGCATGGATGAGCTGGGCGTCGCCGCGATGATCCTGCCCGTGACCCATCTACCGGCCCATCCCGAGCCCACCGACTTCGAGCTGGTGGCCGCCCAGCCCGACGATGTGGAGCAATTGGCCAAGGATCACCCCGGTCGGTTCTTCGGCCAGTGGTCGGTGGATCCTCGCACCGGCATGGCCGGGGTGGACGAGTCCGCCGCCATGCTGGACCAGCCGTGGTGTGTGGGCCTGCACACTCACACCCACAGCTTCGACCGCCGATTCGACCACGCCGACTACTACCCCTACTACGCCCTGTGCGCGGCCCACGACGTGCCCTTCGTCATGCAGGCCGGCACGTCGGGCGGGCTCATGCCCAGCGAGTGCGGGGTACCCATCAGCATCGACCGCCCCGCCCTCTACTTCCCCAGTGTCCGTTTCGTGCTGTCCCATACCGGCTGGCCGTGGGTGGCCGAGTGCATCGCCATGGCCCTCAAGTTCCCCAACGTGTACCTGGGCACATCGGTGTACCCGCCCCGGCACTGGTCAGCCGAGCTGGTGGCGTTCATGAACGGCGCCGGACGCCGCAAGTGCCTGTGGGGCACGGGGTTCCCCACCGTGGGCCATCGCCATGGCTTGGGCCAGCTTGGTGAAGTGGAACTGAGCGACGAGGCTCGGACCAACCTTCTCGGCCACACCGCTCGCCGAGTGTTCACCCGCCTGGGATGACCGTTCCCGAGCCCGAGGTCAAAGCCTTGCTGGCTGCCGCGGGTGTAGCGGTTCCCAAAGGGGTCAGCGTGGCGTTTGCCGATGCAGTGGCTGACCCGTCGGTGTTGGCCGCAGCCGCGGAAGCCGAGGGGTTGTCCGCGCCTTTGGTGCTCAAGGGCTGGGGCGGTGGGCTTGTGCACAAGTCGGACGTGGGGGCGGTGCGTCTGGGGCTGGCTCCTTATGAACTGGACTACGAGGCCTCGACTATGGCTGCGGAGGCCGCGACGGCAGGTGTCAGTCTCGAAGGATTCCTGATCGAGGAGCAGGCCGAGGCCGGGGTGGAACTGCTGGTCGGGGTGGTAGACCGGCCTCCATTCGGCCTAGTGGCCGCCCTTGGGCTGGGCGGCACGCTCACGGAGGTGCTCGACGAGGTGGTGCTGCGGCTGGCCCCCATCTCTCGAACCGACGCCGAGGAGATGGTTCGGGGGTTCAAGGGCGCGGAGTTACTGAGCGGATTCCGGGGGCAAGCGCCCGTGGACGTTGATTCGCTGATCGAGCTGCTGCTGGCGGTTGCCGGACCCGGTGGACTGGCCGAAGAGCTGGGCCAGCGACTGGTTGAGCTGGAATGCAACCCGGTTATTGCCACGCCCGATGGAGCCATCGCCGTAGATGCCCGGCTCATCACCCGGGAAGCGCCGGACGAGAGGCACGCTGAGCCACCGCCCACCGACTTCGGGCGGTTGTTTGCCCCCCGGGGCATTGCGGTGGCCGGGGCTTCCATCAGTCGGCCCGGCTTCGGCAACACCTTTCTCACTGCGTACAAGGAGCTGGGCTGGGGACCCGGGACGCTGTGGGCCGTCCACCCCAAGGCAACCGAGATCGACGGAGTGCCCGCGGTGCCCTCCGTGGCCGACATCGAAGGCGAAGTGGACTACGTGGTGGGGGCGGTGCCCGCCGCCGCCTGCGCCGATCTGGTGAGGGGGGCGGCGGGCAAGGCCAAGTTCGTCCACGTCATCAGCGGGGGATTCCGGGAGGCCAGCGAGGAGGGCACCGATCTGGAAGATGCGCTGGGCGCGGCGGCTCGGGAATCGGAGGTGCGGGTGCTGGGCCCCAACTGCCTGGGGGCCTACGCCCCGGCCGGTCGGCAGACCTTCTTGCGCAATGCCCCCATGGAAGTGGGCCGGGTGTCCATGATCTCCCAGAGCGGCGGTCTGGCCGGCGACATGGTGAAGGCCGGGGCGATCCGGGGAATCCGCCTGTCAAAGCTGTGTACCGTCGGCAACAGCATCGACGTCACCCCTGGCGAATTGTTGGAGTGGCTGGTGGAAGACCCCGACACCGGGATCATCGGTCTGTACTTGGAGGACCCTCGCGACGGCCGCCGCCTTTGCGACGCCCTCCATGCCGCCAAGGGTCACAAGCCGGTGGTGATGCTGGTGGGGGGCCGCACCGCCCAGGGCGGGGGAGCGGCCGTGTCGCACACCGGGGCTCTGGTGGCCGATCACCGGATCTGGGACGCCATCAGTGCGTCCACCGGCACCAGCATCGTGAGCACCATCGAGGATCTACTCGCCGCAGTCGCCTACCTCCAACGCTGGGTAGACGCCGACATCGGTGGCGACCTCGACACTCTGGTGATAGGAGTGGGCGGGGGCGCATCCGTTCTGGGAACCGACGCCGCCGACCAGGCCGGCTTGGTCACCACCCCGGTCAGCGACCAGGGCCAGCAGGCGGTTCGCGATCTGGGCTATGGGGTGGGCACCAGCATCCGCAACCCCATCGAGATCGGCTTCGGCCCGGTGTCCGACCCCGACGTGCTGGTCAAGGCCCTCGATCCCATCCTCGCAATCCAGCCCTACCCCGACGTGGTGATCCACTCCAACGTCCAAGCCTTCTTCAGCTACGCCGGCGACGGCATTGAGCGCCTGTTCCCCATAATCGAAACCACCGCCGCTCACGCCGAACAAGCTTGGCCCCACTCCCGCCTGTCCCTAGTGCTCCGCAACCTCGACTGCGCCCCACCCGAAACCGCCGCCCGCATCCAGCAAACCTGCCTCAACGCCAACCTCCCCGCCTTCACCCGCTTCGCCGAAGCCATGGCCGCCGTAGCCGCCGCCAAACGCCACGCCCGCAATCAGTAAGGGAATGGAGGCGAGTTCAGGCGGAACGGGCGGCGCGGTGGGGTGGTGGGGTCAGGGGCGGGCGTCGAGGATTTGGAGGGGGCCGTTCCAGTTGAGGATGGCTCGGTCGATGGTGGCCAGCTCCCAGCCCTCGGACAAGGCGGTGGCGACAAGTAGCCGGTCGATGGGATCGCCGGTGGGGAAGCCCTCATCGTGGAGTGAGGCAGCGCGGATACCGGCTGGAATGGCGAGGGGCGCTTCTTTGATGCCGTTGGTTGAAGCAGACAGCCACAGGTGGGCAACGTCGATCTCCGCAGGTAGTCGCTTCTTTTGGTTCAGCACTCCGATCTCAAAGAACGAGAGCGGGGATACAACAACCTGGCCGAGGGCGTTGGCCTGGTCGATGCGCCTTATCGCGGCCGGAGCCAGGTCTGCGTCATGGCCGGCATAGAGGCGCAAGAGCACATTGGTGTCGAGCAGGATCATTCGCCAGCAGTGGAGCCGGGTTGGCTGTCCCAGGCGGCCAGCAGGTCGCTCTCCCACTCATCGAACAGGTCTTCGGCCTTGATGTCGAACCCGAGGGGAATATCTTGAGCTCCTTTGCCGAATCCCAGCAGCGTCTCGGGGGTCTTGGATGGAGCGAGAGGGGTGACTTGGACAACCGGCTCCCCATAGCGGGTGAGCACGATCGGCTCACCGGTGTCGCGCACCCAGTCGACCATGGCCGAGAATTGGGCGCGGAATTGGTTTCCCGGAACCACGCGAGACTCTCCCGCCTGTCCTTCTTGAACCCTGCTGGTTTTTCCATCATGCTGGCTCATCGGCTTGGTACCTCGGGTTTCCTGGTATGCGCCTAAATCCTACCTGTGTTGTACGGTACCGTACAACAACAATTGAGCTAGAGGGGTGGACATTTTGCCTGGGGAGAATGAGTTTGCCGGTCGGGTCGCGCTGGTCACGGGGGCGGCGGGGGCGGCTATTGGGTCGACCACTTGTCGGACGCTGGCCTCTTATGGGGCTGGGATCGTGGTGCTGGACAACCATGAGCGCCGTACCCGTGAGACCGCCGAGGCGCTGCAAGAGGCCTACGACGTGCCGGTGATGGCCGCGGTGGCCGACATCGGCGACCGGGAGCACATGGTCAAGACCATGGACGAGGTGTATGCCGAGATGGGGTCAGTGGACATCCTGGTGAACAGTGCGGCGGTCAACGTGCAGGGCAGCATCTTCGACTACAAGCCCGAGGACTGGGACTGGGTCATCGGCGTGGACCTCACCGCCTGTTGGTGGCTGATATGGCGCACCATCGGGGCCATGCGGGACCGCCAGTGGGGTCGCATCGTAAACGTGACGTCGGTGGCCGCCTACCTGGGGGGCAACGGCCGAGAGGGGCCGTACGCCGCGGCCAAAGCGGCCCTCAATGAGGTCACCCGAGGAGCGGCCATCGAGGGCGGGCCGTACAACATCCGGGTGAACGCGGTGGCGCCCGGCCTGATCCGCTCCAAGTGGGTGGACGCCCAGGCTGAGTACTACGAGTCGTTCCGGGAGGAGACCCCGCTGCGCCGCCACGGCGAGCCCGAGGACGTGGCCAACACCATCGCCTTTTTGTGCAGCGACGAGTCGGCCCACATCACCGGCCAGGTGATCAACATCTCCGGCGGGTGGTACCTCACCCCGTGACCCTGAATCTGGGCCGATGAGCGGGATCGGCGACCGGATTCGGGCCGCGGCCCCAGCGCAGGGGGAGGCGGACCGCAACGCGGTGGTCCTCATCCTGCTGGCCATCGGCACCGTCATCGCCATCCGCTACGGAGGCCTGTCGTCCACCACCGACTGGCTCACCGCCACCCTCGACGGCGTGGCCCTCGACGGGCTGTCCAACCGCTTCGAGGAGGCCTTAGGCGCTTCCGAGCACGCCGGGTTCAACCGCCGCATGTACTGGGGCCTGTTCCGCTGGTTGGTGTACGTGGTGCCCGCCGTGCTGGTGGCCCGCTACGTGCTGCGCACCCGCCTGCGGGACCTCGGCCTCAAGGCCGGTCCCGAACTCCGCCGCCATGCGCCGCTCTACCTGGGCCTCTACCTGGTGCTGCTGCCGTTCGTGGTGGCGGCCAGCTTCAACGGCGAATTCCAAGCCACCTACCCCTTCTACGAGCCGCCCCCCGGCATCGGCTACTGGCCCCGCTTCTATATCTGGCAAGCGGTCTACGCCGGGCAGTTCCTCGCCCTGGAGTTCTTCTTCCGCGGCGTGCTGGTCCACGGCCTGGCCCGCCGCTTCGGCGCCATGGCCGTATTCATCGCCCTAATCCCCTACGTGATGATCCACCTCACCAAGCCCCTGGCCGAAGCCCTCGGCTCCATCGTCGCCGGCACCGTCCTCGGCTTCCTCAGCCTAAGGACCGGCTCTGTGTACCTGGGCGCCGCCCTCCACTTCGCCGTAGCCCTCACCATCGATCTTCTCGTCCTCGCCATCCAATAGCCGCAGACCGCCCTCACATCAGAAGGCGTCTTCATGGCCGACCCCGGCAGTCTCATCGCTTGCCGTACATGGCTTGGCGGACTTGGCGGATGTAGCTGGCGGTGACCCCGAGTTCCGCGGCCAGCGCCGCCGCGTTGATCAACGGGTCTGCTCTTAGTGCAACTTCGATTTCAGGTCTCACGATGGGTCGGCCCGCAGCAGCGGGAGTGGTTCCGACATCGGGAGGCGGGGGCAGGGCGGGGTTGCCTCGAAGCCAGTGGGGCAAGGCGCTGTGGGCGAACCGCACCTTGCCGTATCCGGCGGAGACCGCGAGGCCTTCGTCGATGAGCTCTTGGCGGTAGTGGGCGGCGCAACTCGGTGACTTGTCGAGCCGCTGGGCGACGACGCTCGTTGAGCTGTCGCCTTGGTCGAGCGTCATGGCCTGGAGGTATCGCTGCGCTCCCGCTGAAAGGCCGTTCCACGCGGGCTGAATGAACAGTTGGCCCATCTCCGCCCGCGCCTGGATGATGCCCTCGTCCACATCGGCGGCCGTGATTCCACCGGCGGGGTCTGCGGAAGCCTCCCAGGCATGGAATCCGATGAGTTGGACCATGAACGGATAGCCGGATGCCTCCTGCACCACGGCATCGACGGCATCCTCGCCAATCGAGCTGCTTGCCTCCTCGATGGCAGCGGTGATCGCATATTCGACTTCTGCGCTGTCCAGGGGCTGAAGCACGATGCGGCGGCATCTTTGGAAGAACGTGAGATCCTCGTCGGCGAACAGGGTTCGCTCCACCACAGGCAGGCCGGCCCCCAAGAACATCAACGAGCGCCGCTCACGCCTGATGATGTGCTGGACCGTGGCCGCGAAATCCTCGGCGTCTTCATCGTTCATCCCCTGTAATTCGTCCACGGTTATTAGAACTCCGGCGCCATGACTGGCTGCCAGCTCCGCCAGGTCGGTCATGGCGCTGAGAAGAGTCGCTCCCATCTGGCTGTATCGCAGGTTGCCGGGAGAACGGGCCGCGGGGTCAGCGGGCGACCGGGCGGAATAGCCCGCTCGAACGGCCGGTTCCTGCCACGCTTCGGGCCAATTCGCTGGGGTAAGAGCCATTTGGATGAGCGAGTCCACCAGTCGCCCGCCTCGACGAGCGGTCACGCTCAGAACCGCCCATCCTCGTCCGTGGGCGGCAGCCTCAGCGGCATTGAGCACCGCAGTTTTGCCGATGCCGCGACCGCCGATGAGTCCGAGGGTGCGATCGGGATGACGAGGCCGCTGCATCGCCTTGTCAATTCGCCCCAGCACGTCGTCGCGGCCCGCCAACGTGCTGGGTGTATCCCCGAATCCGGGGGTGAACGGGTTCTCGGGCTCGAACATGCTGTGAGCATAGTGAATTGAAATTCAGTTGTATCGAACATTTCGAACCACGCAACCCGACCTCGCCCTCACGCGCCTGATTCGATGCATAAGCTGAACCCCATGGCCGAATTGGGCTATCGAACGTTCGACTCCGACAACCATTACTACGAAGCCCCTGACTGCTTCAGCCGCCACATCGAGTCCCGCCACGCGGAAAAGGCGGTAACTGCTTCCCAGCGAGCCGACGGGGAGTGGGAAGTCAAAGTAGGGGACCGGCCCTACAACTTCATGCACGTGAAGTTCGACAAGACCAACGCTCCCGGCTCCATGTACGAGATGTTCAAAGCCAAGCGCGACAACCCCGACCTGAGCTGGGGCGACTCCTACACCGCAGAGAACATGCTGCCTGCCTACAAGCAGCCCGACGCCCGGCTCGACCTGCTCGACTCCCAGGGCGTGGAGTGGGCCATTCTGCTCCCCACCTTCGGGGTGTCGGTGGAGGAGTACATGGTGGACGACATCGAGCAGACCTACGCCAACCTGCGGGCCTTCAACCGCTGGCTAGAGGACGACTGGGCCTACGACTACCAGAATCGACTGTTCACCCCGCCGCTGTTGTCGCTGCTGGATCGGGAACACGCCATCACCGAGCTCGACCGGGTGCTCGACGCCGGAGCCCGCATCGTACACTTGCGCCCCTGTCCGTGGGGCGGCGAGGGCCGCTCCATCGCCGACCCCTACTACGACCCGTTCTGGGCCCGGCTCAACGAGGCCCAGATCCCGGTGGCGTTCCACATCTCCGACCTGCGCTATGGCGATCTGGCCGTGCGGATGGGCGACGACCCGGTGGCCAATGTGCGGGAGATGTCGGCGTTTCAGTGGGCCTTCCTCCACGGCGACCGCCCCATCATGGAGACTTTTGGGGCGCTGCTCTACGGCAACATGCACGAGCGGTTCCCCAACCTCAACTTCTTGAGCATCGAGAACGGCTCCGACTGGGTCCACTACCTGCTCACCCTCATGGACAAGAAGAAGGGCATGGCCCGCTTCGGCCCCTGGCCCGCCGGCCGCCCGGCCGGGCGCATGAGCGAGATCTTCAAGCAGTGCTGCTTCGTGTCCCCCTACCCCGAAGACGACGTGGAGGCCCTCGCCGACCGCATCGGCGCCTCACAGGTCCTATTCGGCTCCGACCACCCCCACCCCGAAGGCATCGCCGACCCCAACTCCTTCATCACCCTCATCCCCAACCGCCCCGAAGAAGAACAACGCCAAATCATGCGAGAAAACGCCGCCACCCTCTTCAACGTCGCCTAACGCGCCCCCCACTCTGCACAAATTGCAAGTAGTACTTGCAGATTGCCATGCCGCCTAGCCCTATGCGGAGAGGGCGAGCGGCCTTCACCCTCATCGAGATTGTCTGTGATCCCGACTTGGTGTAGGCCCGATTCCCGGTAGCCTTGCCATTACAGCCGGAGTTCTGACGGCGACATTGCGGCGTTATCGCCGCCTCTCACTTCCCCCAAAGACGTAACCCCGGCCGTTTGCCGAAGCAGTGACGGTTCCGGGGTTTTCACAAGTGAGGCTACCGCCCGATGCCGAACTCTTCAACGTTCAATCCCGCCGTTGTCCGCGATCGACTGGGCATGGATCATCTGAGATCGTACCTTGAGGACTGCGGGAGCGACGTAGAGACAGCGCTGGTCCTACACGCCTGGAATGCCCAGGTAGCGGCGGCGTTCCTTGAGGACTTGGGTCGGCTAGAAGTCGTGATTCGCAACCGATTCGACGAGGCGCTGACTGAGCTCTTGGCATCGGCCGGACTCACCCACCCTTGGTTCGATCACGGACCGCTATTCCCTGGTCGAGGAGGCAACCGCGCTCGGCAGGCGATTGAGGAGGCAAAGCGGCGGGTCGCGCACGGCGGGGGGCTGCCTGTTCACCACGGCAGAGTTATTTCACAGCTGAGCTTCGGGTTCTGGCGGTTCTTGTGCGCACCTCGTCATCTCACCTCGCTATGGGGGCCAGCTCTAGCCTCTTTGTTTCCTCACCATCCCGCCTCGGACAACGCTGTCCAGATTCGAGCCGATGTAGAACTGCGGATGGACCGGTTGCATTTCCTGAGGAATCGAGTGGCCCACCATGAGCCAGTCCACCGCCGCCGCCTCGCCGATGATGCAGATCACATCCTCAAGCTTGCCGAGTGGATGTGCGTCGACACTCACGAATGGATAACTCACTTGTCTCGCGTCCCAACGGTGCTGGCCTCAAGACCCCCCGGCACCCGCCTACCTGACCCACTGGAGCGCTAGCGGTTACTCAAGCGATTCGAGGTCATCGGGAATTGCGAGAACCGCTTCTTCTGAGTTTTTCGAATTAGTTCATCATCTATGAGTTCGCTGGCGAACTGAAATGCTCTATCGAGTTTGACCGTCTGTTGGGCCTGGACCGATCGAAGAGGAGCGGGTGTTGCTGGTGAGTTGTGGCTGGATCCATGAAGGGGCGAGTAGCTAGCTCCGCGATTCCGGATGAGGCGTTGAGAGCCATGCTCGGATGTCTACTGCCAGCTTCTCGGCAGACATGTCAGGGTCTGATTGGTCGATGTCCCAGGACACGGCGTCGATCCTGATGTCTCCGACTTCCACGTAGTCGTTCGTTGCTTTGGAGTCGAACTCGATCACGATGCCCTTTGAGGCCTTGAACCCGGCCGCGAACGTGGTGACCTGGTTGATGTCTGATCGCTTTAGTGTGGACGAAAGACGGTACTTGACGTCGCCGATTGCCGGACTTGGATTAAAGACGAGGTCAGGGTTGAGTGTCCGTCGACTTGCACCGCTCAGCGTCAGCCCCTTCTTTTCGACGTCCCAATCGGGATGAAGCGCCTTTTTCAAGACTCGACGGATCCCTTCCTCCACAGCCTCCGGTGTGCGGAAAAGAAATGTGCCTCCTGGGCTTGGACTATGCAGTGTGCTTGTTCCTTGTGAAGACAAAAGCATGCGAGCGAGGGTGACTGCATCCCGGTAGTGCTTCGTGTTGGCATCTGTAGACGCATTCAGGTCGGCTGGTTGGTACTCGCCAACACCATCGAATCGTTCTTGTGCGCGTCTGGCACGTCGTCGTACCTCCATTGGGAACACAGGTTTCTGCTGGATCACAGTGAGGGCGCGGTTGAGGAGACGGTTCAGAGAGGAGTCGTTGCCAAAGTTGTCGTACGTGCAACGAACCTTGACCCTTCCTGCGAGAATCGCACGCGTCGTCCTGAGACTGTCTACTCGACCTCTTGCTGTGGGCAGGTCGGCGGTTGTCTTGTGGTAGTCGCGGGTAAGACCTCTGCGAAGGACGTATTCGCACTCGGACACGAACCACTGAGCGATCAGTGTGAAGAAATTGTCGTCTTGCTCAAGTCTGGCAGGGTCCTCTGAGGGGCGTGGCAGGTACTCACTCTCGGTGATGAGGTGGAGAAAGTGCGGGAGGGGAATCTTTGGTTTGACCGTGATTTGGAGGTCGCTTAGGCCGATCACGCCGATGGCATTGTCGACCGTGAGCATGTACTCGCCAGATGTTGCTGGATCGCAGCGGATGACTGTGCGGGTGGCTTGTGATTGTGCCTCGGAGCCCTCGTTGCTTCCCTCTAGCTCGTCGAGGGCTCCCCACCAGCGCCGGTCGGAGGCAAGCTGTCGCCCAATTCGACGAAGAGCTTCAGCCTGTTCTTCGGTGAGGCTGAGCAGGGCCTTCTTCGACTCGGTGACTGTCTCGGTGCGCACTACTCAGGCCAGAAATTCTCGAGTGAGAAGTTCTTTGCAATGTCGGGTTGGTCAAAGAAGTACTCGTCGATCAGGGGCTTCACCTGCCGGTTCCAGGTTCGCTGGAGGTCCACCCGATCAAAGCTGTCTTGCATGAAGAAGGTATGACCGATTGCGTGGTGGCGATCCAGGTGCTCCTCTAGCTGGATGTTGAGCAACTCCATCCCATCGCTTAGGTCGGTCACGGTGTGCACGTGCGAACCGTTGTCGTAGAAGGCGTTCAGAATTTGCGCGCTAGGCGGGCATTCGAAGATGTCGAACCGGCGTCTCAAGGCAGTATCGATGCCTCGGATGCTGCGATCAGCGGTGTTCATGGTTCCGATGATGTAGAGATTGCTGGGAAGAGAGAATTTTGGACGTTGGAGAAGACGGATTTCCTTCTCTCGGTATTCCAGTAGGTAGAAGAGTTCTCCGAACACGCTGGGAAGGTTGGCTCGGTTCATCTCATCGATTACAAGGACCACCGGGTGATCCACGTCTCTTGCTTGGTCGGCGGCCTGGACGAGTACGCCTTCGACGACCTTGAACCTGTGTTGTTTCAGGACATAGGAACCTTATGTCGCGAGACATAGGAACATCGCGGCGGTGTTGCAGGGTGGGCGATGTCGAGGAACCGCCTTGTGGTCACTGCTGTCGTTGTGGAGGGGCGGACCCACGCCGAAGTCGCCGC
>JAJDTA010000102.1 GCA_022827405.1 Acidimicrobiia bacterium | reverse complement strand
CTCGTTGGGGTTCCCCTCGCTGCACTCGGGCCACTGGGACCCGATCATGGCCGCCTGCGAGGAGACCGAGACGGTGGTGTGTTTGCACGTCGGCTCGTCGGGCACCTCGCCGGCCACCTCCCCCGACGCTCCGTCCGACACCGTGGGGGTGCTGTTCTTCGGCTACGCCATGTTCGCCGCGGTCGATTGGCTGTACTCCAAGATCCCGGTGCGCTTCCCCAATATCAAGATCGCCCTCAGCGAGGGGGGTCTGGGCTGGGTGGCCGGGCTGTTGGACCGCCTGGAGCACGTCCGCAAGTACGACTCCATGTACGGCACCTGGAACGACGTGGAGCTCTCCCCCGCCGACACCCTGCGCCGCAACTTCTGGTTCTGCGCCATCGACGACCCCTCGGCCTTCGACCACCGCCACTACATGGGCCTCGAGAACCTGATGGTGGAGTCCGACTACCCCCACGCCGACTCCACCTGGCCCAACACCCAAGCCCTCCTCCGCAAACAGCTAGCCGGCATCCCCCCCGAAGAAGTAGCCCAAATCTGCTACGCCAACGCCAGCACCCTCTTCCGCCACCCCATCCCCCCATCAGTAATAGCCAACCCCAACAGCTTCTAAGACTGTGCCGATCGCTGCTGATCCTGGGGTGGTGGCTGGGTATGTGGCTGCTGGGTGGTGGGGGGATGAGACTCCCACTGACCTGATTCGGCGCAACGCGGCTGAGCGGCCTGATGATGTTGCCTATGTGACCTGGAGCCGGCCGATGGACCTGGAGTCGCCGGGCAGTATCGATCGGACTACGTGGGCGGGTTACGACAGGCTGTCTGATCGGGTGGCGGCTGCACTTTTGGCCGCGGGGTTGGATCGGGGCGACCGGGTGGCGGTGATCTTGCCCGACGGCGCGGCGGTTCACGCGGCCTTCACCGGGGCCGACAAGGCGGGAGTGGTGGTGATGGGTATCGGCCATCGTGCGGGACCGGCGGAGATCGCCCACCTGGTGGAGAAATCGGGGGCTCGGACCATCATCACCGGGGCTGACCACCGGGGGCGCCCATCGGCCGAGGCGCTGGCCGAGTTGCGGCGCAGCATTCCCGAGCTGGCCCACCACATCACCATCGACGGCCCCGGTCAGGAGGCGGCCATTAGCCTCAACGGCCAGCCCGCCCCTTCTCCTGATTCGGTCCTCAGCTTCGCCGAGGCTGTCGAGTCCCGCCGCTTGGGCGCCTCGGAGCTCTGCCTGTTGAACTCCACCTCGGGCACCACCGGGCTGCCCAAGTGCGTGATGCAGACCCACAACCGGTGGTTCTACTTCCACCAAAAAGCAGTGGAGTACAGCGGGCTCGGCACCGACGAGGTGTTCTGCGTGCCGGTGCCGGCCCCGTTCGGCTTCGGGCTGTGGACCGCCCACTACTCCCCCACCATCTTGGGGGTACCCACGGTGGTGATGGCCGACTTCGACGCCGATGCCCTGATCCGCCTCATCGAGGCCGAGCGGGTGACCGTGCTGTGCGCGGTGACCACCCAGTTCATCATGATGCTGAACTCCCCGGTGTTCGACGACCACGACCTGTCGTCGCTGCGGCTGATGTTCACCGGCGGCGAGGCCATCCCCTACCAGCGGGCCTCCGAGTTCGAAGACCGCACCGGCTGCACGGTGCTCAACTTCTACGGCTCCAACGAGACCGGGATGCTGAGCGGTACCCGCCTGAGCGACCCCCGCTCGGCCCGGCTCCGCTCCGGCGGCAAGTGCGATCCCGAGATGGACTGCGCGCTGTACGACCCCGACGACGGGAGTCGGCTTCCCGAGCTTCGGGGCCGGGGCCAGCCCGCCTGTCGGGGACCGGCCACCGCGTTGGGCTACTACGACGACGCCAAGGCCAATGCCGAGCTGCTGACCGACGACGGCCGGATGCTGATGGGCGACATCGTGGAGATCGACGACGACGGCTATCTGCGGGTGGTGGGCCGCACGTCGGACTTCATCATCCGGGGCGGCAAGAACATCAGCGCCCCCGCGGTGGAAGACGAGGTGATGACCCACCCGGCCGTGGCCATGGTGGCCGCGGTGGCCGCCCCCGACCCGGTTTTCGGCGAGCGGGTGGCCGCCTACGTGGAACTGGCCCCCGGCACCAGCCTGGATCTGGACGAACTCCGGGAGCACCTGGCCGGGCGGGGCGTATCCCGGGAATGGTGGCCCGAGCACCTGTTCACAGTGGACGCCCTACCCCGCTCCTCCGGCGGCAAGGTGGCCAAGGGCCAGCTCAAAAAAGACGCCGCCGACCGGCTGGCCGCGGAACCCGGGGAGACCCAGACCTAGCTCTGAGTCAAGACGATGGCCAGCCAGCGCCCGCTGAGCGGGAACTCCACGAGCTGGGCCATGGCATCCACCAAGAACTCCAGCGCCGCCTTGGGGTCCTGGCCCTCGGGCAGCTCGTACACCAGGCCCCGCTTGATGTGGTCTTGGCGCCGGTTCCACCCGTCGGGCTCGCTCACCCCCCGCTCCTCCAGCAGCTTGGCCGCATGGCGCCCCCCAGCGTGCTGCAAGCCGACCGAGGCGGGCTGCCATTTGTCGCGGTAGTGGTGGCCCGGCACCCAGGTGCCCAGCGGGATGGCCGGCCCCTTGGCGGTGAACAGCTTGAATATGGCCGACTCGGGGGGCCGGTGCTCGTCGGCCACCACCGGCTGCACGTTCATCCACCCCTTGCCGTCGCCCCGAGCCGCCAGGGTCAGCATCTCGTGGGTCACTTCCTCAAGGGCCAACCGCTCAAACCGGATGTGCCGCTTTTCGAGCGCCATCGCTAGCGGCCTGCCGTCAAAGCCATCTGACCACCGTAGCCACCTGCCGCACCGCCAGACACCGCCCAACCCGAGTTCGGGCTGCCGCGCTCGGTAGCCTCGGAGCAGATGGTTGACCCTCCCGCCGACGTCATCGCCCCCGACCGGCCCCTGCGAGTGGCCGTTTTGGTCAAGCAGATTCCGGTGTTCGAGGACATGGTGCTGGGCCCCGACGGCCGCATGGTGCGAGACGGCATCGACCTGCACATGAACGACTACTGCCGCCGGGCGGTGGCCAAGGGCACCGAGGTGGCCCGGGCCAGCGGGGGCACCGTCACCGTGATCACCCTGGGGCCGCCGTCGGCCGAGAACGTGTGCCGGGAGGCCCTCCTCTTCGGGGTGAGCGCCGCGATCCACATCTGCGACCCGGAGTTCGCCGGGTCGGACACGTGGGCCACCGCCAAGGCCCTGGCCGCCGCCCTGGAGGAGTTCGGGCCGTTCGATTTGGTGATGATGGGACGCAATTCGGTGGACGCCGACACCGGCCAGGTGCCGCCCCAACTCGCCGAGCTGCTAAAGCTGCCGTTCGCCACCGGGGTCCGCCACTTCTCTCTGCACGGCGAGCGCCTGGAGCTCCGATTGGAGCACGACGACGAGTGGGTTGACGTGGCCGTGGAGCTGCCCGCGGTGGTGTCGTGCGCCGAGCGATTGTGCGACCCGTGCAAGATAAAAGACCCGGAGGCCTGGGCCACGGTCGACGGCTCGCGCATCCGGAGGGTGAGCGCGGCTGAGCTCGGTCCCGGTCCGTGGGGCCAGGAGGCCAGCCCCACCTCGGTCGGGCCGGTTCAGATGGTCGACGTGCAGCGCGGCCGCCAGATGCTGACCGGCCCGCTGGAGGAGCAGATCGACCAGGCCATGGCCATTCTGGCCGAACGCGGGGCGCTGATCGGCAGTTCCGACCCCGAGCCCGCCATGGTGCCCGGAGGCTCGTCAGATGGCTCGTCATACAACGCCGACCGCCCCGCTATCGGCGTGCTGGTGGAGCCCGGCCGGGAACGGGTGACCCGAGAGCTCTTGGGGGCGGCGGCCGAATTGGCCGCCGACATTGACGGGTGGGTGGCCGCCCTCGGACCCAGTTTGAACGACCCCGACGGGGATCTGGGCCCATGGGGCGCCGATGAGGTGGTCAACATCGTCAACTACGGCAGCGAACACCTCCCGGTTGAGGAGGACTTGACGATCACCATGACGGCCTGGGCTGAAACAACTCGGCCATGGGCCGTGTTGGCACCAGGCACCGCCTGGGGCCGCGAGGTGGCCTCCCGAATGGCGGCGACGCTGGGCGCGGGCCTCACTGGCGATGCTGTGGGGCTGAAGGTGGACGACAACGGGAAGCTGATTGCCATGAAGCCGGCCTTCGGCGGGTGGCTGGTGGCCGAGATCCTCTGTTCGTCTCCGGTGCAGATGGCCACAGTGCGCCCTGGCGTTCTGCCTCTCCCCCGGCCCAATCCCGACCGCCCACCGGCCTACCGGATCTCGATGGACTCCCCTGAGTTCAGCACCCTGGAAGTCATCCGGCGCTACCGGGACGACGACAGCGACGAGCTGGCCACCGCTTCGGTGGTGATCGGCGTGGGCCAGGGGGTGGTACCGGCCGACTATCCCAAGCTGGAGAAGTATCGGGCCGCCATCGGCGCCGCCTTGTGCGCCACCCGCAAGGTCACCGACTACGGCTGGATGCCCCGGGCCCGCCAGGTGGGCATCACCGGCCACAGCATCAGCCCCCGGCTATATTTCGCCATCGGCATGAGCGGGAAGTTCAACCACACCGTGGGCGTGCGCAACGCCGGCACCGTGGTGGGGATCAACCCCGACCCCGAGGCCCCCCTGTGGGACGTGGTGGACATCGGCATCGTGGGCGACTGGGCCGAGGTGTTCGACGCCCTCATCCCCCGCGTGGCCGAAGCCCAGGGGGGCTGACGGCCCAGCCTGGCGGGTGGCTCAGGCCACCCGCCAGCTCTTTGGGCGATTGGGTGAGCCGCCGGGGGCCGTCGTCGGTTACCAGCACGGTGTCTTCCACCCGGGCGCCGCAGAAGCCGGGTAGGTACACGCCGGGCTCCACGGTGATGACGTGGCCGGTTTGCAGTGACTCCTCCGCGCTGGCCCGCACCCAGGGCTGCTCGTGGATGTCGAGCCCCACGCCGTGGCCGGTGCCGTGGACGAAGGCGTCGGCCCAGCCCTCGGCGGCGATGCGGTCGCGACAGGCCTTGTCCACCTCGGCAATGGGGGTGCCGACGGTCGCCTGGGCCACCCCGAGCTGCTGGGCGTCGCGCACGGTGTCGAACACTCGTTGGGCCTCGGGATTGAGCTCGCCTACTGCCATGGTCCGGGTCATGTCGGAGCGATAGCCGTCGACCACTGCGCCCATGTCCACGATTACCAGCTCTCGGTGGTAGATGGGGCGGTCGGTGGGGCGTATGTGGGGCAGCGCGGCGTTGGGGCCGGCGGCCACGATGGTGCGAAATGCGCTGCCCTCGGCCCCCCTACGGCGAAGGGCGGTGTCCAGGGCCAGGGCCACCTCGGCTTCGGTGGGGTCTTCGTCGAGCATGGGGCGGACTTCGGCCAGGGCGTCATCGGCGATGGCCGCGGCGGCGGCCATGCGGCTGACCTCGCCGTCGTCTTTGATCTGGCGGCAGCGCTCCACCACTCCAGCGGTGGGCACCAGCTCGGCGGTGCCGAACCACTCGGCGTACTTGCGCTGATCGGCCCAGCTAACCGAGGCCGCCTCCAGGCCGATGCGGCCCACCCCGGCGGCGGCTGCGGCCAGGATTTCCTTGGGGGCATCGTTGGTGATCTCGATCCGCACGGTTGCCCCGGTTTTGCTGGTCTCGGCCTCGGATTGCTCGGTGTAGCGGCGGTCGGTGACCAGCACCAGCTCATCGGCCCCCAGCCACACCAGTCCGGCCGAGCCGGTAAACCCGGTGAGATAGCGCACGTTGACCATGTTGGCCACCACCAGGGCGTCGCAGCCGGCGTCGGCGGCCGCGGCCCGCACCCGGTCGGCCCGCCCCGCCACATCCATGGGGATGAGGTTGTCGAGGTCGGTCATTCGGAGATCATCCTGCGAGCAGCCGGGCCGCTGCTTCGACGGCCAGCTCGTAACCGTGGCCTCCGAAGCCCACGATGGTACCGGTGGCCACCGGGCTGACCACCGAGGTGTGGCGCCACGGCTCCCGGGCGTTGGGGTTGGACAGGTGAAGCTCCACCACCGGGCCCTCGAAGGCGGCCAGGGCGTCGTGGATGGCCCAGGAGTAGTGGGTGAACGCCCCGGGGTTGATGATGATGGCGCCACAGCGGCGCCGGGCCCCGTGGATGTGGCCGATGAGGGTGGCCTCGTCGTTGGACTGATGGTGCTCGACGGCCAGCCCGTGGCGCTCGGCGGTGGCGGTGGCGGTGGCCACGTGGTCGTCGAGGGTGTCGGTGCCGTACACCTCGGGCTCCCGGTCGCCCAGCAGGTTGAGGTTGGGCCCCGACAACAGGAGAATCGTCGAGCTCATTGTGGAATCTCCCGGTCAACGAGGGTGCATCTCATCGAATGGCCTCCAGGGTTTCGAGCATGAGGGCGGGGTCGAGACCGGTCACCGCCTCGATTCCGTGGGGGCCGTCGAGCATGAAGGTGACCCCGTCGACGGCCTTTTTGTCGCGGCTGAACAGCTCGACCAGCCCGGGCGCGTCGGCGCCGGGGGGCAGAGAGGTGGGCAGGCCGTAGCCGCCCACCACCCGGCGGTGCTCTTCCACCCGGCGGGCGTCGATGCGCCCGGCGCGACAGGCCAGCTCGGCGGCGTAGACCAGGCCGACGGCCACGGCCTCGCCGTGGCGGAGGTCGTAGCCGCCGTGGGCTTCGAGGGCGTGGGCCAGGGTGTGGCCGTAGTTGAGCACCGCCCGGCGGCCCGACTCGCGTTCGTCGTCGGCCACCACCTCGGCCTTGATGGCCACGCAGCGGGCGATGCGCTCGACCAGCGGCAGCGAGTCGAGTCCGGCGTCGGCGATGAAGTGGTACTTGGCCATCTCCCCCAGCCCCGACCGCATCTCCTCGGGGGGCAGGGTGTCGAGGGCCTCGGTGTCGCACAGCACCGCGGACGGCTGCCAGAAGGCCCCCACCAGGTTCTTGCCCTCGGGGAGGTTGACGCCGGTCTTGCCCCCCACCGAGGCGTCGATCTGGGCCAGAAGGGTGGTGGCCACGTACACCATTCGGATGCCCCGGTGGTACACGGCGGCGGTGAACCCGGCCAGGTCGGTGACCGCCCCCCCGCCCACAGCCACCACCGCGTCGCGACGGGTGAGCCCCCATTGGGCGAACTCGCGGCACAGCTCCTCGACCGCGCCCAGCGTTTTGATGTGCTCGCCGTCGTCGGTGATGAACACCCGGTGCTCCGCGCCGGGGTCCACGGTGAGGCCCGCATCGGCCACCGCCGCCTGAGTGACCACCGCCACCCGGCTCGCGCCGCCAGGGACGACCTCGGCCAGCCGATGGCGGACGCCAGGGCCCACCCATACGTCATACGACCGCTCGCCCAGATCGACCGGCACCCGCAGCGCCTGGTCCAGGCCAGTGCCCGCGGTCATCGCCGCGCTCCGTCAATGTCGGTTGGCGCGGTCATCGCCGCGCCCCATCAAGGCCAGTGCCCGGGGTCATCGGGCCGCGGTCTGCTGGGGTCGGATGAGCCTGATCCGCTCCGCGACCTGGTTGGCCTCCAAGCCGTCGATGTCGATGACCCGATGGGCGGTCTCGGCGTACAGCGCGGCCCGGGCATCGCTGATCTGGATGAGGTCGGCCACCGGGTCTTCGCCCAGCAGGGGGCGATTGTCGCCGGAGCGCACCCGCTTGCTCAGAGTCTCGATGGAGGCCCGGAGCCAGCACACCCAAGTCCGCTGGCGCAGCAAAGCCCGATTCCCCGCCCGCAGCACCGCCCCTCCGCCGCAGGACACCACCAGCGGCTGCTCCGACGTCAGGCACTCGGCCAGCTCCGACTGCTCCATGTCGCGAAAGCGGGCCTCGCCGTCGTTCTGGAAGATCTCCTGAATCGACCGGCCCTGGCGCTCTTCTATGGCCGCGTCCAAGTCCACGAACCGCAGCCCCTCCGACTGGGCCAGCCAGAACCCCACCGTCGATTTTCCCGACCCCATCATCCCGATCAGGGCCACGTGAGGTCGAGGGTCCACGGGAAAATACTACCTGTCACCAGTATGTGGGCACCGCAAGGGTTATGACCGCGGCGGCGGTGGCCATCGCGGGGGCGAAGGGGAACACGGTGGGGCGGGGATTGGAGGGATCGGCCAAAGGATCAGGCAAAACCTCGTTGCCCCACTGCCGCATGCCCCACACCAAAAGGCCCATGGCGGCCCCGAACAACGCGGCCAGCAGGAAGGCGAAGAACACCGCCAGCATCGACTGGCCGTAGTCGGTTGCCATCCAGCCCAGCGCCAGGCCCACCGGCAGGGCCAGCTTTACGTCGCCCAGGCCGAGGCTGCCGCCCGAGAACACATAGAGCAGCGACATGATGGCGCCGTAGAAGCCGGCGGCCGCGGCGGCTTGCCCGATGGTCCCCGGTTGATTCCGCAACATCGAGATGAGGGTCATCAGCATCAACAGCAGGGCGACGGTGGGGAACACGATGCCGTTGGGAATGCGGTAGAGGTACAGATCCACGGTGGTGACCCCGACCAGGCCGATGAACAGCACCCACACCGGGAGCACATCCCAGGTGGTGCCCAAGACCGCGCCCGCAGCGGCCAGGGCGATGGCGGTGAACGACGGGACCAGTACCCGCAGGGATCGGCTGTCGCGCACGCCGAAGGTCCGCACCAGCCGCAACAGGTTGCGGCCCGCCACGGTCCCTATGGCCAGCCCGGCGATGACCATGGCCATTTTGCTCATCTGGCGTTCAGCGCGGCGGTGGCCGCCGCGGTCATGGCGTCGACCGGCGGCTCGGCCCCGGTCCAGATCCGAACGGCGTGGGCCGCCTGATGGACCAGCATTCCCACTCCGGTGGACGCGGGCACGCCCCGGCGCCGGCACTCGGCCAACAGCGGGGTATGGAGCGGGTTGTAGACCAGCTCGGCCACATGCTGGGCGGGGTGGAGGAGGTCGGGATCGAGGGGGAGGTTGCCGGCGCCCTCGGTCTCGGCCATGCCCACCGGGGTGGCGTTTACCACCAGGCGGAACCGGCCGATGTCGCCGGGGCCAGCCATTGTTCCGACTGAGCCGGCCAGCTCGGCGGCCGACGCCGCCCGCTCGGGGCGACGGGCGATTACCGCCACCTCGGCGGCCCCTCGGCGGGCCAGCTCGGCCACCACCGCCCGGGCCGCCCCGCCGGCGCCCAGAACGGCACAGGCGATGTCGGCCAGCTCCACCCCGTCGGCCCGCAGGGCGTCGCAGAATCCGGCGCCGTCGGTGTTGTGGCCTATGAGGCGGTCGCCGTCGCGGCTAACGCAGTTCACCACTCCCAGGGCCGTTGCGGCGGGGCTGAGCTCGTCCACCGCGGCGGCCACATCGGCCTTGTGGGGCATGGTCACCGACAAACCGGCCATGCCTCGGGTTCGCATGTGGTCGAGCGCCTGGGCGGCCTCTCCCGGGGCCACCTCGAACGCTGCGTAGATCCAATCCAGGCCTAGCTCGTCGAACGCCGCCTGGCAGATGACCGGCGACAGGGAATGGCGCACCGGATAGCCGATCACCCCGGCGGCGACCTCGGTGTCGGGATTGAGGCCAATGGGGGTCAGCATCCCAGATCCCTCTCTCGGCAGATTTCCACCGCGGCCTGGTGCTCCTCGAAGGTGTTGGTGAAGGTGTGGGCGCCGGGCACGGGGTCGTCGGTGCGGGCGTAGAACAGCCAGAAGCCGTTGGCGGGGTTCAGCGCGGCCTCCAGCGACGCCCGCCCGGGAGCGGCGATGGGACCGGGGGGCAGGCCGGTTCGGTTGTACACGTTGTAGGGGTTGTCCACCCGCAGATCGGCCAGCGTCAGCGGTTCGGAGGGCTTGTTCAGCGCGTAGCGCACCGCGGCGTCGATCTGAAGCGGCATGTCGAGGCCCAATCGGTTGTAGATCACCCGGGCGATCTTGGCCCGGTCCTCCTCGATGAGGGCCTCCTTTTCGATCAGCGAGGCCACGATGACCACTTCGTACGGGCTGATCTGCACCGTATTGGGGGCGGCATCCAGGCCCACTTCGGCGGCCACCGCGTCGAACTGGTTGATCATGCGGACCACGAGGGCGGCCTCGTCCTCAGCGGTGGCCGAATCGAGCAGATAGGTGTCGGGGAAGAGCATTCCTTCCAGCGTGCTGGTGGGCGGCTGGTAGTCGGATCGCAAGGGCGGAAAGGCCATGGCCCGGGCCAGATCGTCGGCGTCGAAGGTGGGTAGCTGATCGAGGAGCTGGCCTTGCATCTGGGCCAGGGTGAGGCCCTCGGGCACCACCACTCGGAGGGCGTCTTCGGCTGGGCCGGGGGCCGGGCCGGCCAACAGCACGTCTTTGGCGTGCCAGACGGCCATGTTCTCGTTCAAGACGTAGTTGCCGGCCTGGAAGTCGCCGGCGCCCTTGTAGCGCAGGTAGTAGCGGAACACCGTGGAGTTGGCCACCACGCCGTCGTCCTCGAGGATGCGGGCGATGTCGTTGATGGACGCCCCCTGGGGGATGTTGACCACCAGCTCAGGGCCCTCGTCGCCGGGCGGGTCGAGGCGGTCGTCGACCCAGCCCTTGATCACCAGCCCGGCCACCAGCATGACGACGCCCAGCGAGGCCAAGATGATGAGCACCCGGGTGAGGGTGGAGGTCCGGCGGGGCAACCAATCCCAGTCTTGGGGATCGTCGTCGGTCATGGGGATTCCTGCGGCGAGTCCTGAGGCGAATCCTGCTGGGCCGCATCCAGCCAACCCTGGAGAGTGTTGCTACTCATGACTGCGAATCCTGTTGGGCCGCATCCAGCCAGCCCTGCAAAATCACCGACGCGGCCACCATGTCGACCCGTTTGCGGCGGGCTTTTCCGCTGAGGCCCGATTCGGCCAGGGATCGCTCGGCGATGACGGTGGTCAGCCGCTCGTCGTGGGTCAGCACCGGCACGTCCAGCGCGGCCTCGAGCTGCTGGGCCTCGCTCTGGGCGCTCCGGGCGGCGGGACCGGTGGTGCCGTCCAGCGACAGGGGCAGGCCCACCACCACCGCCTCGGCCTCGTATTCGGCCACCAGATCGGCGATTCGGCGGTGGTCGCCCGGGCGGCTGCCCGAGCGCTCGATCACGGTCAGCGGGGTGGCCACGCGGCCCTCGCCGTCGGAAACCGCCACGCCGATGCGGCGCTCACCGAGGTCGATGCCCAGTGCCCGGGCCGCCATCAGCTCCCGATGCCAGCAGCGGCTCGCACCTGGCTCAGAGCCTCCTCCAAGCGCGACGGGTCGCGGCCCCCGGCGATGGCCAGCTTGGGGTCTCGGCCCCCGCCGCCGCCGATGGTGGCGGATGCCTCGGCGATCAGCTCGCCGGCGTGCAGGTCGCAATCGGGCGCGGCTGCGGCCACCAGGGCTGCGCCGCCGCCCTCGGGCGCGGCCCCCAGCACCACCATGGTCACGCCGGGCCGGTCTCGGGTGGCGATGGCCAGATCGCGCAGCTGGCCCCGGTCGACGCCCTCCACCAACGCCACCACCACCCCGTCGATGGCCTGCTGGGCCAGGTCTCCGGACTGATCGGCCGAAGCCGCCTTGCGCAGCTCGGCCAGCTCGGCCCGGAGGCTCTTGATCTCGGCCATGCGCTTGTCGGCCCCGTCCACCAGTTGCTCGGCGGGGACGCCCAGGCGCTCGGCCGCGAGGGCCACCACCTGCTCCTGTTCGGTGAGCATCTCTACCGGCCGGGTGCCGGTCACCGCCTCGATGCGGCGGATGTTGGCCCCGATCGAGCCCTCGGAGGTGATCTTCACCGGACCGATGTCGCCCAGGGCCCGCACGTGGGTGCCGCCGCACAGCTCGATGGAGTGCGGGCCGGCCTCCAGCACCCGGACCCGCTCGCCGTACTTGTCGCCGAAGAAGGCGATGGCCCCGGCCTCGGTGGCCTCGGCCATCGACGTCTCGTAGTTGCGGGTGGCGGGGTTTTCCAGGATGTCGGCGTTGGCCAGCCGCTCGATCTCGGCGATCTGGTCGGCATTGACGGCCTCGAAGTGGGTGAAGTCGAAGCGCAGCCGGTTGTCGTCCACCAGCGAGCCCTGCTGTTTGACGTGATCGCCCAGGGTGGCCTTCAGCGCCCAGTGCAGCAGGTGGGTGGCGGTGTGGTTGCGCCGGATGGCGGCCCGGCGGTCGGCGTCGATGGCCGCGATCACCGTCTGGCCCGCGGTGATCTCCCCGTCGATCTGGCCTTCGATCTCGTCGATGTGGTGCAGGTGCAGCTCGGGCACCACATAGGTGGTGTCGGTGATGCGGGCCGAGCCGGTGGGCGAGGTGATGGTGCCGGTGTCGCCCACCTGGCCACCGGCCTCGGCGTAGAACGGGGACCGGTCCAGGATGATCCCGTCGTCGGTGACGGCCAGCACCACGGCCTCGGCGGTGTCGAACTCGCGGCCGATGAATTCGGTGGGGCCGTGCTCGTTGACCAGCGCGAAATAGGCCGATACGTCGGCCGAGGTGGCGTGGCGGGCGTCGAAGTCCTCCCGGGCCCGGGAGCGCTGGCCCTCCATGAGCTGGTCGAAGCCCTCCCGGTCTATGGCCACGTCTTGCTCGCGGGCCGTCTCCTCGGTGACCTCGAACGGGAAGCCATAGGTGTCGTGCAGCAAAAAGGCCAGATCGCCCGACAGGGCCTCGCCCTCGCCGAGGCGGTCGATGGCGTCGTCGAGGATCTGCGATCCCTGGGCCAGGGTCGACCGGAAGCCCTCCTCCTCGCGGGCCACCACGTCGCGCACGAAGCTGTGGTTGGCGGCGAGGTCGGGATAGTCGTGGCCCATGATGTCGACCACCTTGTCGACCAGCTTGGGGGTTACCACCTCGGTGACCCCGAGCAGGTAGGCCCGGCGGATGGCCCGGCGCATGATGCGGCGCAGCACGTAGCCCCGGTCTTCGTTGGAGGGGAACACCCCGTCGGAGATGAGGAAGGTCATGGAGCGGGCGTGCTCGGCCAGAATCCGCAGGGTGAGGTCGCTGTGGTCGGCCGCCCCCAGCTTCACCCCGGTCACCGCGCTGGCCTCCCCCACCAGCTCGGCCATCTCGTCGATGTCGAACACCGAATCCACCCCCTGGATCAGGGTGAGGATGCGCTCCAGCCCGGCCCCGGTGTCGATGCTGGGCTTGGGCAGCGGGACCAGGCCGTCGGGCTGCTGGTCGTACTGCATGAACACCAGGTTCCAGAACTCCAGGAAGCGCTCGTCGCCGCCGTGGGCCGGACCGCCGTCGGCGCCGAACTCCGGCCCCTTGTCGAAGAAGATCTCCGAGCAGGGGCCGCACGGGCCGGTGTCGGCCATGCGCCAGTAGTTGTCCTCGTCCATCCGCTGGATGCGGTCGGGGGCCACCCCGGCGACGTCCCGCCAGATCTCGGCGGCCTCGTCGTCGGAGAGGTGGACGGTGATCCACAGCCGGTCGGGGTCGAAGCCCAGGCCCTCGGTGACGAATTCCCAGGCCCAGCCGATGGCTTCGGTCTTGAAGTAGTCGCCGAAGCTGAAGTTGCCCAGCATCTCGAAGAACGTGAGGTGGCGGCGGGTGCGGCCGATCTCGTCGAGGTCGTTGTGCTTGCCCCCGGCCCGCACGCACTTCTGGACGGTGACCGCCCGGCGGTGGGGGGCGGCCTCCTCGCCCAAGAAGTAGGGCTTGAACGGCACCATCCCGGCCACGGTGAACAGCACGGTGGGGTCACGGGGGATCAGGCTGGCCGACGGCAGCACGGCGTGGTCGCGCTCGCCGAAGAAGGTGGTGAACGCGCTGCGGATCTCCTGGGCTCGCTTGGGGGTCATGGTGCCGCCTTCACCGGCCAGGGGGATCCTCAAGGGCCCGGCGGGCGATTTCGGCCCGGTAGCGGCGGACTGCGGCGGTGCCCTCGGCCAGCGCCGCCCGAGCCTCGGAGACAGCCGCTCGGGCCCGGGCGCCCACGTCGCTGCCTGCTTGGCGGGGAGGCGGCCGGCGGGTGGCCTGGCGCAGCTTGCGGCGCAGGTAGGTGGCCCCTGCCGCGCCCGCGCCCGCGCCGGCGGTGAACCACACGAGTCGCTTGGCCATCAGCCCTCCTCGCCGCCTTTACTGCCCGTTTTACAGCCCATCGATCTGTTGCGTGTCTCCTCTGAGGATACACCCAGCCTGCGCCGCACCCTCAGCCACCAGCCGCGCGCCATCGGCTCAATCAGTGGCGGGGGGCGGGAGGACGCGCAGGCCGAGCTCGTCGAGGTGGCGGTCGGCAATGGGGGTGGGCGAGTTGGACAGCGGATCGGCGCCCGACTGGGTCTTGGGGAAGGCGATCACCTCGCGGATGTTCTCCTCGCCGGCCAAGATGGCCACCAGCCGGTCGATGCCGAAGGCGAACCCGGCGTGGGGCGGGGCCCCGTAGCGGAAGGCGTCCAGCAGGAATCCGAATCGCTCCTCGGCCTCGGCGTCGCTGATGCCCAGCGTCCGGAACACCGCCCGCTGGATGTCGGGCCGGTGGATCCGCACGCTGCCCGAGCCCAGCTCCCAGCCGTTGAGCACCAGGTCATAAGCCTGAGAGCGCACCGCCAGCAGGTCCTCGCCGGCGCCGTCCAGCAGTCCCACGTCGTCGGGGTGGGGCATGGTGAACGGGTGGTGGGCCGATATCGGCCGGCCCGCGTCGTCGATGGCCTCGAACAGCGGGAAGTCGGTGACCCACACAAAGTGCAGGCCGCCCTCGGTGACCGGCGGGCGGCCCAACTCCAGCCGGAGCAGGCCCAACACGTCGCGCACCTTGCGGCGGCGGTCGGCGATCAACAGCAGCAGGTCGCCGGGCTCGGCCCCTAGGGCCGGTCCGAGCGCGGCCTGCTCTTCGTCGGACATGAACTTGGTCAGGGCGCCGTCGAGGGCGCCGTCGTCGCCCACCCGGAACCAGGCCAGGCCCTTGGCCCCCCACTGCTGGCACTTCTTGGTGAGCTCGTCGATGGCGTTGCGCCCCAGGCTCTTACTGCCGCCCTTGCAGTTGATGCCCTTGACGCATTCCACCTGGAAGACCTTGGCCTCGGTGCCCTCGAACAGCCCGGTCAGCTCGACCAGCTCCATTCCGAAGCGCACGTCGGGCTTGTCGGAGCCGTAGCGCTCCATGGCGTCGGTCCAGGTCATGAAGATGGGCTCGTCGGGCCGGGCGCCGGTGACCGCCTCCACTGCGGCGGCCACCGCCTCGGTGATGAAGGCCATCACCTCGTCTTGGCTCGCGAAGCTGGCCTCGGCGTCGAGCTGCATGAACTCGAACTGCCGGTCGGCCCGGAGGTCTTCGTCGCGCAGGCAGCGGGCGATCTGGTAGTAGCGGTCGAGGCCCCCCACCATGCAGAGCTGCTTGAAGATCTGGGGCGACTGGGGCAGGGCGTAGAACCGGCCCGGGTGCAGGCGGGACGGCACCACGAAGTCGCGGGCCCCCTCGGGGGTGGAGGCCACCAGCATGGGGGTCTCGATCTCGGTGAAGCGCTGGGCCTCCATGGAGCGGCGGATGGCGCTGTTCACCGTGGCCCGCAGCTCCAGGTTGCGCTGGAGGCGCTCCCCCCGCAGGTCGACGTAGCGGTAGCGCAGGCGCACGTTCTCGTCCACCTCGGTGCGGGAGTGGAGTGGGAACGGCGGAGGCTCCGCCGCCGACAGCACCTCCACCTGGCAGTCGCCCACCTCAACCTCCCCGGTGGCCAGCTTGGGGTTGGCCGTGTCCTCCGGCCGGGGCCGCACCGTGCCGGTGATCCGCACCACGTACTCCGAGCGCAGATCGTGGCGCTCATCCACCACGCACTGGATCACCCCCGTGCGATCCCGCAGGTCGATGAACGCCAAATGCTCCCCATGCTCCCGCCGCCGATCCACCCACCCGCACACCGACACCTCTCGGCCGATGTCACCAGCCCGCAACTCCCCGCAATAGTCAGTTCGCATCGGGTTCATCTCATCCCTTCGAGTACCTGGGGCAAGACAGCCACAGCGCACGATCCTACCGCTCCAATGCTGTTGGTCCGCATCCCCTAAACATCCCCCTAACGTCCCCCCAACATCCTTCTTGTCCACCCAGCCATTGCCGCAACATGGCTGAGGGGTAGGAAAGCCCTCAGTTCAACAGCACGGAGTTGACGTGCCTTGGTCGCCAGGTGTCAGTTCCCGTGTCGGGAAATGCCTCAGGCGGCGGGATGACTCGGTGCTCGCCCGTTCGCCTATCGTGTTCCACCTGATAGTGGCGGTCGTGAATGTCGCCGTGGCAGTCGTTGCACACCGTGACAAGGTTGGAGTAATCGGTTTTGCCGCCGTTCTTCCAGTGCTCAATGTGATGAGAGAAGCTGCGGTTGGCATCCGCCCCGCAGCCCACACACGCCTTGTCGCGCACCATCAATGCAATCCTCTGGGCATCTGAAGCACAACGGCGCCGCCGTCCCAACCAGAGGTCTTGGGTTCTGGCGTTGAACACCGCCGGAAAGATGTCCGCCTCGCACGCCAGCTTGACCAGTTCGCTGGCTGGAAGCGGGGTGCCGTCGGAAATGCGGGCGTTGGCCAATTCTCTGCGGGTGGTGTCGTAGTCGGCCACTAGGACCAGCGCGATGCCTGCGGCCCTGCCCTTTTCGGGATGCAAGATCAGTTCCGCCAATGCATCGGCGGCACGCTGTTGGTGGGTGCGCCGGTTTTTGGGGTCTTCGGCCCGCCATAGTTCCCGTTCCTTGTCGGCCAGCGCTCCCGCGATGTGGTTGCCGGTGATCGGGTCGAACTCGGCATTGAGCACGTACATGCCCGTGTCCCCGTTTTGGAACAGGCGGGCCGAGCGATTCTGCTTTCGCCTGTCGTGAATCGACTGTCCGTCGTCGCCCGACAACTCGTGTTGCTGGCGCTTGACGGTCTTGGCTAACTCGTCATAGGTCTGGGTCTTGGCGGCCTCCACGAGCTCTCGTTCGTCAATCGGCCCCTCAGACGATGCCCGGGCGATCAGCCGGGCATGGTCCGCAGGTACCTCGCCTGACGCCAGCGCCTCAGAAGTCGCCGACAATCCAGCCAGCCGCTCAGCCGCCTTCACGTCGTGGTGAGCCTTGGAGGGTGACGACCGAAGCACCTCGCGGGCCATCTTCTTGGCCCCAGCGGTGTCATGGCGGCGAGCCATCTCGGCCATTGTCTGGGCCTTCAACGCCTCCAACTGCGACTCAGCCTCACCCAGCAGCCCCAACCGGCTACGCAAACCGCCATCAGACAACCCAGCCACATCGAAGCGATCGACACAAACCGCCGCCCCGCAACCTCTATTGGCCGCAGTCTCAATCCCGGCTTGACCAGGGAGAACTGGTGAAAACTCCATGCCTGTAGTCTACCAAGACCAGTGACAATATCACCCTGGATTAGGGGAAAATAACTAATGACGACTCAAAATAATTATATATGTATAAGGAATAGCGGAAAGGTCCTTAACGCCGGTGAAGATGGCTTTGCGGACCGGCCCGACCGCGCCGAGAACCGGCCCCGGCAATCACGGCACTGGAAGGGAATGGAAGTGACCGTTCGTGCAACAGGGCGGGCACTTTCGGGGTAGAAGTGACCGTTTTTGCAATAGGGCGGGCACTTTCGGGGTAGAAGTGACCGTTTATGCAATTCGACGGTAGTTCGGGAGGTGTGGCGAGGTACGTGGCGTTGGAGCATGGACGAGGGTTTTTGGGCGAGGAGGCCGACAGGCTGGTCTAGGAGTTCGGCACCTTAGATGGCGTACCGCTATTCGGGCTCGCTCCCCGCGGCCAGTTGCGCGGCCACCTTGGCTACCACTTCGGCTCGGGGCAGCGCGCTCTGACCCTCTCCGGAGCGGAGGTCGCGCAGGGTGACGGTGTCGGACTCGAGCTCGTCGTCGCCCACCAGCAGGGCCAGGCGGGCGCCGGAGCGGTCGGCCACTTTCATTTGGGCTTTCATTGAGCGGGCGTCGAAGGCTCGGTCGGCGGAGATGCCGTGGCGGCGCAGCTCGAAGGTGAGGTCGCGCCCGGCGTCGCCGCCGGTCACGTCCACCACGAACACGTCCACTGCCCCGACGGTCTCGGTGAGAGCACCTTCGGCGTCGGCGGCCAGCAGGATCCGCTCGATGCCGGCGCCGAAGCCCACTCCGGGGGCGGGCTTGCCCCCCAACGACTCGGCCAGTCCGTCGTAGCGCCCCCCACCGCCCACCGCGTTCTGGGCCGAGGTCAATGCACCCGCCGCGAACTCCCAGGTGGAGTGGGTGTAGTAGTCCAGGCCCCGCACCAGGCGGGGGTCGATCTCGTAGGCCACGCCGAGGGCGTCCAACCCGGCCTGCACCCGCTCGAAGTGGGCGGCGGCCTCATCGGAGAGGCCATCGGTGATCTGCGGGGCATCGGCCACCACCGCCATCGTGCGCTCCCGTTTGGAGTCCAGCACCCGCAGCGGATGGTCGGAGGCGTTGGCCCGGTCGGCCTCGTCCAACTCCCCCAGCCGCCGGCCCAGCCATGCAGCCAGCCGCTCGGCGTAGGCCTGCCGGTCGCCGGGGCTGCCCATGGAGTTCAGCCGCAGTGACAATTGACCCAGCCCGAGCGCCCGGTAGAAGTCGTGTTGGAGGGCGATGACCTCCACGTCGAGGTCGGGGTCAGCCGACCCAATGGCCTCCGCCCCCACTTGGTGGTGCTGGCGGAACCGCCCGGCCTGGGGCTCCTCATAACGGAAGCACGGCGTGAGGTACCACACCTTCCACGGCACGGTGGGCCGGTGCTGGTTGAAGGCCCGCACCACCGGCGCGGTGCCCTCGGGGCGCAGAGCCAGATGGCGGTCGCCCTTGTCGAAGAAGTCGTACATCTCCTTGCGGACCACCTCGGTGCCCTCGCCCAAGCGCTGGAACACCCCAATGTCCTCGAACATGGGACTCTGAATCAGCCCATAGCCAGCCCGCCCGAACACATCGGCAAACACCCCCACCAGCGCCTGCCACCGATCCGACTCCGGCGGCAAAATGTCACGCGTACCCTTAGGCGCCTGAAACATCTCACCCACAAATCCCGATGCTACCGGCGTCCTGCGACCAAATATCGCTTCAACAGCGCGCTGGTGTCCACGTACAACGTCACCCGCCGCGGTCCTCGTCAAGGGCGTCAAGAACCGAATGAACAGCGGGTAACCGCTGAACTGGCGCCAGCGCCGTTGTGGCCAACCTACGAACCGGGATGGAAAGGCCGAGGGCAGCGTCGACTAGCGGCTTATTGTCATCGGTCGTTGCCAGACATATTTCCGCCCCCAAGTGGCGAGCGGCGGCCACGGCTTCCAGCGAGAGCAGGTTGAGGCGAATTCCCTGGGACGCCGATTGGCCCATTGGCCAACCGAGCTCGCGCAGCGACACCAGCTCGATGGTCGGAGGAAGTTCAATCACCGAGGCAATAACGTCGGCGGCAACCGCAGCTTCAATCCCGCCTAGGCGACGCGACAGCGATCCCACCAAGGATTGATTCGCCAGAGCCCGACACAGTCGGTGGTACCACAACCCCGTGGTAGCAATAGCACCCCCCATCGGACGAAGCTCCTCGGGCTCGTCATCGAGCAGCAAGCTCAACAGGATGTGATCGTCGACGAGGACGGTATTGGTCACGCGAGATCAGGCTCGTCAGCCGCAATCCGGCTGACCAATGAGCTGTATCCCCCAGCTTCCTCCACGGACTCTCGGATTACCGATCGCAATCCGCCACGACCTGCGGGAACGACAACGAGGGCCGCACCGAGGTCGGCGATTTCCACCGCACCCCCATCGGCAATGTTCCAGCGACGACGAGCTTCAGCCGGCAGCGCCATCTGGCCTCGTTCCGAAACTCGATACTGCACAACTGCCACCCAGCAAGCTTACAAGTGAATCAGGCAATGTTACAAGGTTGCTTTGCAACTTTGCATCAGAAACCCGTTAACCAGTGGCGGTGGGGAGGACTCGGTAGGCGCTGTAGACGGACTCGATGCCCCGGATGGTGCGGAGGAGGGCGTCGAGGTGGGTGCTGTCGATCAGCTCGAAGTCGAACCGCATGATGGAGATCTGGTCGGCGCCGGTGCGGGTCTCGCAGGCCAAGATGTTCACCGAGCCGGTGGACAGAGCATTGGCCACGTCTCGCAGCAGGCGGGTGCGGTCGAACGCCTTGACCTCGATGGTCACCGAATAGGCACCGGTGCGCTCGGCGCTCCAGTCGACGTCGATGAGGCGGTCGCCCTGCTCGAACGACAGCGACACGGCGTTGGCGCACTCTGCCCGGTGGACCGACACCCCCCGACCCCGGGTGACGAAGCCGATGATCTCGTCGGGGGGAACCGGCTTGCAGCAGCGGGCCAGGTTGACCAGCACATCGTCGAGGCCCTCCACCTCCACCGGCTGATCGGTGTGGCGGGGCAACGCCGCCGGTGCCTGCGTGACAACCGAATCGTCATCCAGATCCTCGTCGGCAGTGGGCTCCACCCGCAGGCCGGCCACCCGTTCGGCCACCGCCTGGGCCGACACATGGCGCTCCCCCACCGCGGCGAACAGGGTGTCGAGGTCGCGGTAGTTCATGTCTTTGGCCGCCTGCACCAGCTCGTCGCCCGACAGGATCTTGGCCACCGGGAGGCGCTCGCGGCGCAGGGCGGCGGCCACCGCGTCGCGGCCGGCCTTGATGGCGTCCTCCCGGCGGGCTTGGGCGAACCACTGGCGGATCTTGTTGCGGGCCCGATGCGATGCCACCAACCCGAGCCAGTCGCGCGACGGCCCCTTGTCGGCCACCTTGGAGGTGAAGATCTCCACCATGTCGCCGGGCCGCAGCTCGCGATCCAATGGCACGAGCTGGCCGTTGACCCGGGCGCCGATGCAGGCGTGGCCCACCTCGGTGTGGATGGAGTAGGCGAAGTCGATGGGGATCGCCCCCATGGGCAGCGACACCACGTCGCCTTTGGGGGTGAACACCTGCACCTCGTCGTGGTCGAGGTCGGTCTTGAGGTTGCTCAAGAACTCGGCGGCGTCAGAGGTCTCCTGCTGCCAG
>JAJDTA010000183.1 GCA_022827405.1 Acidimicrobiia bacterium | reverse complement strand
GGGAGGAACAGGTCGGTGACGCGCTCGCGTTGGATCGCTTCGAGGATGGAGGCCGGGTGGGGGGCGCCCAAGATCACCAGCCGGACGCCGATGCCGAGCGAGATGAGCGCGGCGCGCCCACCTACGTGGGTCATCGGCGCGGCGCACAGCATCACACGGGGCTCGCCGTCCCAGCGCCGGCGCCCGGCCCACGCCAAGGCAACGAAGTTCCGATGGCTGAGCATCACCCCCTTCGGGGTCCCGGTGGTGCCGCCGGTTTGGGGCAGCGCAAGGGTGTCACGCCCGTTGCGCTCCACGAGCGGCGCTGCCGGAGACACGTCGCCGAGCCAGGTTGCGAGCGAGTCGGCGGGGAAGTCGTCTATGGGGACGAGGGTCGCATCGCCGATCGCTTCGGCTGCGCCGGCCGCCGCGTCGGCGAAGGCCGGCTGGTGGAACAGCACACGGCACCCGAAGTGCGACAGGACCTCGATGTTGGCGGCTGGCGAGTGGCGCGGGTTGATGGGAACCCAGACCCCCCCGGCCCGCACGATGCCGAGGGCAGCGGCGAACGCGGTGATGCTGTTGGCGCTGTAGACCCCGCCGAGGTCGCCTGGGGCGAATCCGCCGCGCCGCAGCGCATTGGCCACCCGGGCGGATAGAGCGTCGAGCTCGGCATAGGTGAGCTGTTGGTCTCCATGGACCGCGCAGATCTGATCAGCGTGGGTGCGGAAGGCATCGTTCAGGTAGGGAAGGAACGACCGGTCGAAGTCGGGGAAATCGCGATCCATGGGCGTCACAGGGCGGTGGTCGCCCGCCTCAGCCGGAGGCGGCAGGGCAGGTTAGCACCGGCATCTCGGTGATCGCGTTGAACCAGGCGCTGTACATCGGTGTTGGCGCGTCGGCCAGCGCGATGTCGGGCAGGCGGGTGTAGAGCTCTTTGAGGATGCAGCGGAGTTGGAGCCGCGCCAGGCTGGCGCCCAGGCAGAAGTGGGCGCCGGTGCCGAAGGCGAGGTGCTTGTCGGCGTTCGGGCGCAGGATGTCGAACCGCTCCGGATCATCGAACACGTCTTCGTCGCGGTTGGCGGATATGTAGGACATATAGACCTTGTCGCCCTTGGCGATGTCGGCGCCGCGGAGGGTCACGTCTTCGGTGGCCGTGCGGCAGAACTGCATGACCGGCGGCGAGAACCGGAGCACCTCTTCGATGGCGTTCGGCAGCCGGCCCTCGAGGTCTTCGAGCAGCAGCGCCTTCTGGTCCGGGTGCTCGTCCATGAGCCTAACGAAGTGGGCGGTGGTGTTGCGGGTGGTCTCGTGGCCCGCAATCGACAGGGTCTGGAAGAACTGGGTTATCTCTCCCTCGGCGAGCTTGCGGCCGTCCACCTCCCCGTGGACGTACTTCGAGACCAGCGTGTCGTCCGGGGCGTCTTTGCGGGTCTTGACGATGTCGTCGAGCAAAAGGAACAGGTTGATCTGGTCCTCGACGAAGTTCTCGTTGAACTCGAAGCTGGCGGTGGCGTTGCCCAGCTCGAGGTACTCGCCGCGCCGGTCTTGGGGCACGCCCATCAACTCGCACAAAAGGATCATGGGCAGCTCTGCGGCCACCTCGAACACGAACTCCGCCCGGTCGCGCTCGGCCAGCTCGCCGATCACCTTCGCGGCCTCCTCGCGGATGTGGGGCTCCATCGCCGCCACCGACCGGGGGGTGAACCCCGGCTGGACGAGCCGCCGGAACTGGGTGTGCTGGGGCGGGTCCATGCCCATCAGGCCCGCTCGCTGGGCGGCAAGGGCCATCGGGCTCTGCTTGACGTCGATCCACAAGATGGCGTTCTCCCAACACGAGAAGCGCTCGGTGTCCTTGGACACCGCCGCAACATCGTCGTACTTGCTCAGCACCCAGAAGCCGCAGGGCTTGTAGTTTTCCACGTCTCGCAGGACGGCACCGTCCACCGGGGGCGGGTTCCAGAAAACCGGCGCCTCCCGCCGAAGCACTGCGAAATACTCGAAGGGCACGCCTCCTGCCTTCACCATGTCGCCGCTGCTGGCGAGGTTGATGTCACCGGGCTTGAGGGTCATTGGCTTCTCCTATCTGGCTTCTTGTCTTATCTGGCTTCATGGTCTTCTGCCGCTGCTGTCAGGAATGCGGCGACGGTTCTGTTGAGGTCGTAGTCGGCGGTGTCGATTTCGGCGAGGCGGTCGTAGGCCTCGGCCATGTCGTCGGCCCGCTGCTGGGCGTAGGCGCGGGCGTGGTAGTGGGTGGGGATCAAGAAACGGCCCTCCGCTATTGCGTCGAAGGCCCGCTGGGCGACGGTTTCGGCGCTCATGCCCATCTGCTCCATGAACACCCCCGCGCCCGGGTCGCTGTCGGCGTTGCCGCCGTATTGCTGGGGGCGCTGGCGGGAGGCGTTCCACAGCTTGCTCACGGTTAGGCCGGGGCAGACCACGCTGATCCCGACGTGGTCGGGCAGCTCGGCTCGCAGCACGTCGCACATGCCCAGCACCGCGTGCTTGGATGCGGTGTAGGCGCCGGAGTTGGCGTGGGGAACGCCCACGGAGTGCTCCGAGCCGGTGGCCATGAGCCAGCCCTGTTGTTGGCCGTCGGCCATGAGCCGGCCGAAGCTCTGGAGCGTGTTGATGGTGCCCAGCACGTTTACCCTCACCACCCACTCGGCGTCGCTTGAAGCGGTGTGAAGCAGCGGCGCCATCGCCGACATCACTCCGGCATTGGCGCAGACCAGAGCGGGGACGCCGTGTTCGGCGGCGACGGCCTGGGCCAGCTCTTCCACGGCCGCCGCGTCGGTCACGTCGCACTGGCGGGCCGCCGCGGCACTGCTCTGGGCGGCGATGCTCTCGGCCACGGTCTGGGCGTCTTCGAGGTCTACATCTGAGACCGTGATGTGGCCGGCGCCGCGGTTTGCGGCTTCCAGGGCCAGCGCCGCTCCGATTCCGCTGCCGCCGCCGGTGACCACCACCGGCCTTCCCTTGATTTTCGCTCCCAAAGCCCTCTCCTGTTCTGCTTGTGTCAATTGGGTCGAGCGGCCCGGGCTTCGATCTGATCCAGTACCGGCAGCAGGTACCGCACGAATGCCTCGGGGTTCTCCTGCATCGGGAAGTGCCCCACGTCGGCCATCTCGGTGTGGGTGGATCCGGCGATGGCCAGATGCGCCTCCCGGCCCGCCTCGACGGTTCCGGTGTAGTCGTACTCGCCGTTCATGATGTGTACCGCGGTGGCGCTGGTGTCGATATCGCCGGCTCGGTCGCGGATGTCGTAGTCCTCCATGTAGTAGAAGAGGTCGCCCAAGAACGAGGGGGGCCAGCCGGAGGAGTACACCTGCGACACCTCCTTCACATAGGGCAGGGGCGAGGTGGGCGAGCACAGCCCTTCCATCATCCGGGCCTTGGAGTGGTTGCTCACCTGCGGGTGCCAGAAGCCGAAGAATTCGTCCCGGTTGCCGCCGATGTGCAGCGCCCCCTCGAGGGCGATGACCGCTTGGAACTCGCCGGGATGGCGAAGCGCCAAATCCAAGGCCAACAACCCGCCCACCGAGCAGCCCATGAACACCGGCCGCTCCAGACCCAGCGCCTTGGACAGGGCCAGGGGCACCTGTCGCAAGAACTCCCCGCGCAACTCGTAGTGTTGCTCCCACCAGGGCTTTTGCACCGGCGGCACCGATTTGCCGTGGAAGGGCAGGTCGTAGGCCACTAGGCGGAAGCGGTCGGTGATCTCGGCCACCTCAAACAGGTGCCGGTACTGGATGCTGTCGGCCCCGGCGGTGTGCTGGCAGAGCAGGGGGATGCCCGACCCCGCCTCCTCGTAGTAGACGCGGTGGTCGAGCCCGTCGATCTCAAGGTGGATGTAGCGGCCCGCCGGGCTGTCGTGGCGGGGCATGGGGCCGCTCTCGTCGACCTCTGTTGGGCGGTGGGCGCCGGGCGCTCGCAACAGCTCGCTGGCCCGCTCCACCGCAGGCAGGTACTGCCAAAGCAGCAGTGGATTGGTTTGGCCCCGCTGAAGGCCCATCTCGCCGAGGGCCAGCAGCACCGAGATCTGGGCGAACCGGGGCGGCACGGCCTCCATCAGCGGCGCCCACAGCTCCGCCGGTCCCGTGATGGTGATCACCCCGTCGCCCTCGACAGGCACACCGGCGCTGACCTCTCCGTCGGCAACGGTGAAGCCGGTCCACGCCTCGCCGATGCCCAACCGCAGCCCGCCTGTCCAATGGCGGACCGCCAAGCGCATCTCGCCGTCTGCGGCACAAGCCGCCGCGAATTCAACCGGGTCAGGGGTGGTAACGGTC
This sequence comes from Acidimicrobiia bacterium, assembly GCA_022827405.1. Taxonomy (GTDB): domain Bacteria; phylum Actinomycetota; class Acidimicrobiia; order Acidimicrobiales; family Bin134; genus Poriferisocius. The sequence continues at coordinate 1,937 of JAJDTA010000183.1, read as the reverse complement.
ATCGTCAAATTCAACCGGGTCGGGAGCGGTGATGGTCATGGGCCTGTGAATTCGGAGTTTTCCAGGGCTTTGTCAAGCGATGGCCCTGTCACACAATGTCCAGGGTGGACAAGAACGCGGTGGCCACCGCCATGTCGCCCTCCACCTCGCATGCGGTGTGCCACGCAGAGCGGCCCGTGCCCCACGACACGAAGTCTACCGCCGTCGAGGCCACCACCACCTCTGCGCCCCCGCCGGATTCCACAACCAGCCCGCCCGCGGCATCAGGGCGGCGCACCGTCCACTCGCTCTCGCCGGGGCCGGTCAGGCGGATGGTGACCGGCGCCAGCAGGGAGTCGTCCAGCTCGGGGCCCTGCATCTGGGGCAGCCCCCACATCATCCACTGCACCACCGGCAGCATCTCCTCGTGGGTCGGTGCCGGCAATTCCCGCTGGATAGGGCCGGCCGGAGTGGTGATGTCGTGGTAGAGGTGACAGAAGCAGTCGAAGGCCAGCCCGTTGGCTGCGGCGTGCATCGGGTAGGTGCCCAGCCCCGGTATCTCGATCTCGGTGGAGGCGAGCGGCTCCTCTTGAAGCCCCGGCAGTCGCTCCAGCCGCTCGGCGCCGAACTGCTCGAACTCTTCCATCACCTCGGCGACCGTCCAGCTTCGGCGGATGTCCACATGCACATCGTGCTCCCGCTCCCGATTGGCGGGCAGCGGCTGCCTGTCCTCGGGCACCGGCAGCGGGTCGATCACGCTGCGGGCACCCGCTCCGATGTGGGCAATCACATCCCGCACCCGCCACCCTGGACATGCCGAGGGAGCTATCCACTCGGCATCCGAGAAGGTTCGGGCCACCTCGACGATCCTGTTGTGAAAAGCCCCCAGCGCGGTAACACCCTCAACGGTCACCGGCCCATGCTTGACCGCGAATCACCCCATGTCAAGGGGGGGGGGGAACCTCAGCGGTTCTGGCCCGAACAGGATGCGCGGTGAGGTTCATGGTGGCTGTTTGTTGTGGTGGGGCTTGGTTGTTAGCGTCGGGTGGTGATGGGCGAGCCTGATTTCGACAGCTTTCCGGTAGTTGTCCACGGCCACCAGTTCGAGGACTTTCCCGAGGGGCGGGAGTTCGCCCACCACTGGGGCCGCACGATCACCGCCGGCGACAACGCCCTGTTCTCCACGGCTACGTGCAACTGGAATCCGATGCATTTGAACGCCGAGTTCGCCAAGGCGCACAGCCATCCCAATGTGGTGGTCAACCCGATGCTGGTGCTGTGTACGGTGGTCGGCTTGTCGGTGGAAGACCTGAGCGAGATCGGCGGCCCCTTTCTGGGCATGGAGAACGTGAGATTCCACCGCCCGGTGTATCCGGGCGACACGCTCACGGCCTCCTCCAAGGTGGTTGAGGCCCGCGAGTCGAAGACCCGACCCCACACCGGGATCGTCACCTGGCACACCGAGGCACACAACCAACACGGCGAGCTGGTGGTCGACTACCAGCGCACCAACCTGGTGGCCAAAAGGCGCCCCCCAAAGGGCGACTGAAGATGCCTCGCGCCCTGGTGGACCCGCGTCCCCCGATCCCGGCGCCCTACCGCACCGACGAGCGGACAGCGATCCAGGAGATGGCCCGCGACTTCGCCATGAGCCGGGTGCTGCCCATCGCCAACCGCCTCGACCCCGAGCACGGTCTCATCCCCGACGAGCTGCGCGCCGAGATGGGCGAACTTGGGTTCTTCGGGGTCATGGTGCCGGAGCCCTACGGGGGTCTCGGCCTCGGCGTGTTCGAGTATGCCCTGATCACCGAGGAGCTTTCCCGAGCCTGGATGAGCGTGGCCAGCATCATCGCCCGCGCCGGGATCGCCCTCTCGTTGGATCCTGCCCAGCGTGAGAAGTACCTACCGCTGGCCGCCAAGGGCGATTGGCTGGGCTGTTTCGCCATGTCGGAGCCCGG
>JAJDTA010000226.1 GCA_022827405.1 Acidimicrobiia bacterium | reverse complement strand
TCGTGGGAATGCTGGCGGCGATCATCGGATCCTTCGCAGTGCGGGGAAGCGCCCAGGCTGATGTCAAGAGCCTGTCCCGCCAGCTTCACATGGGCACCAACGTGGCCATGGGCCTGACTGTGGTGGGCACCATCCTGATCGGCCTGTGGTTCTTCACCGGAGACGACTTTGAGAACTGGTGGGGTTTGCCCATCTCGGTGATCGGTGGACTAGCGGTTGGTTGGGCCATCGGCAAGGTAGCCGAAATCTGGACCAGCGATCATTACCCCCCTGTTCGCAAGATCGCTCAGCAATCTGAGACCGGCCCGGCCACCACCGTGCTGTCGGGCATCAGCGCCGGCATGGTGTCGGTAGCTGCTTCGGTTATCTTGATCGGCGCTGGCGTGCTGGTGGCCTACTGGGGTGGCCAGCAAACGCTTGCCGGTGACGACGCCGCCAACGGCATTTACGGCATTGCGATAGCCGCCATCGGCATGCTGGCTACTACCGGTGTGGTGGTGTCGGTGGATGCCTACGGCCCCATTGCCGACAACGCCGGCGGCATCGCCGAAATGGCCGAACTCGATCCCAAGGTGCGGGAGGTGACCGATGCCCTCGACTCACTGGGCAACACCACGGCAGCCATCGCCAAAGGATTCGCGGTGGGCTCGGCTGCCCTGACGGCCTTGGCGTTGTTCAAGACCTTCGAGGTGGCCCTGAGACTTGAGGACCCGAACTTCGCGCTCTCCTTGAACGTAGGGGAAGTGGACGTGTTCATCGGACTGTTCCTGGGCGCCATGCTGCCGTTCTTGTTCGCCGCGCTGACCATTGACGCAGTTGGCCGAGCAGCCAACAAGATGATCGAGGAAGTCCGCCGCCAGTTCCGAGAGATCCCCGGTCTGCGGGAGGGCGCCGAGGGGGTCAAGCCCGACTCGGCCCGGTGCGTGGCTATCTCAACTCAGGCCTCGCTGCGGGAAATGCTGGTGCCCGGCGCCCTGGCGGTGGCCGTGCCTCTGATCCTGGGCTTCATCGACGTCGACACCCTGGGCGGCTTCTTGGCCGGTGCTCTGGTGACCGGCTTCGCCCTGGCCATTTTCATGGCCAACGCCGGCGGCGCCTGGGACAACGCCAAGAAGTACATCGAGGCCGGCGCCCACGGCGGCAAGGGCTCTGAGCCCCACAAGGCTGCCGTGGTGGGCGACACCGTCGGCGACCCGTTCAAGGACACCTCCGGCCCGTCGATGAACATCCTCATCAAGGTGATGACCATCGTGTCGCTGGTATTTGCTTCGGCATTCGTCTGATAGACCTCACGGCCGCATCGAACGTGGCAACATGACCCGATGCCGATAGCCAAAGTCCGAGACCTCGACCTCTACTTCGAGCTGCACGGGTCGGGGCCGCCCCTGCTCAACATCAGCGGCAGCGGGGGCGATCTGCGCATGACCGCCCCCGACCTGAACCCGCTCAACGAGGCCTTCACCGTGGCCCACTACGACCAACGGGGCCTAGGCCAGACCTCCACCCCACCGCTGCCCTGGACCATGGCCGACTATGCCGCTGACGCGGTTGCCTTCTTGGACTTTTTGGGCTGGGACTCGGTACCGATGGTGGGCACCAGCTTCGGCGGGATGGTGGGCATGAACATGGCCGTGCTCCATCCGGGGCGGATCTCCAAGCTAGTGCTCAACTGCACCTCCCCGGGCGGTCCCGAGTACAGCTCGTGGCCCCTGCACACATTGGCCGACCTCGATCCCGATGAGCGTGGAGAGGTGGCGCTGGAGATCATGGACACCCGCTATGAGCGGGGTGGCCCGCTGCCCCCCGGAGTGGAGCACTTTGTCGCCGCCTCCCGACCCGACGGCCCCGCCCTGCCGCTGGAAACCCCCGGCGCGCTGGGCCAACTAGAAGCCCGCCGAGGCCACGACGTGGTCGACCGCCTGGGCGAGATCGAGGTGCCTACCCTGGTGTGCGCCGGCGTCCACGACGGCATCGCCCCCATGCGCAACAGTGAACTGCTACGCGACCGCATCCCCAATGCCCGCCTGGCTACCTTCGACGGCGGCCACATCTTCATGATGCAGGACCCCACCGCCTACCCCGCGATTTTGGAATTTCTGGCCGAAGACTAAAGGCCCCCTCACGCCCTACGGTGTTTGCGTGAATCGGGAGCGGGCGCTGCGAACGCTGGGGCTGGAGAAGGGGGCGCGGGCCGAGGACGTCAACCGGGCCTATCGAGCGCTGATCCGCCAGGCCCACCCCGATGCCGGGGGCAGCACCGCGGTAGCCGCCCGCATCACCGAGGCCTACCACTGGCTCCAGCGGGCCGGGGTTGAGCCTCCCCAAGCTCCCCCGCCCCCTCCCCCGCCTCAGCCAGACCCGCCAGCGGCCGAGAAGTCCGACGACAGCTATGTGTTGCGGCTCCCGCCGGGCGACATATTCGCCCGGTTGGTCGAGGCAGGGCACCAACTGGGTGAGGTGGGCTATATCGACCGCGACGCCGGCATCGTGCAGGTCACCTTCACCGCCCACAACGGAGTTGTCTGCCAGTTAGCAGCCACGGTCGTCTCAATGCCGTCCCGAGCCAGCCGAGGCGAAGCCAGAGTCGAGTTCACCCTCGACCCATTGGCCAGCGGCGAGGCCCCACCCATCGACCAAGTAGTCGCCCGATTCGCCCGCATCTTCCAACGCACAAGCCTCTAGCTCAAACTGTCACCGGTCGTCCGTAGAGTGGCCGCTCAATGTCGGGGGTCAGCTCAAATCGAAGACAGTTCTGATGCCGATGCTGGCTCGGAGGTCTTCTAGGCCGGCGTTGATCTCGTTTATGGGGCGGCGGGCGGTGATCATGGGCTCCAGGTCGAGGCGGCCGTTCTGCCACAGGGCCAGCAGGCGGGGAACTTCTCGCTGGGAGTTGCAGCCGCCGAACAAACAGCCCAGCAGCTTCTTCTCCGCAGTGAGATACATGACCGCGGGATTGATGGTCACGGTGTGTTCCAGGGCGGGCGCGCCCACCATCACCGTGGTGCCACCGTTGCGGGTGGCGGCCAAACCGGCTTCCACCAGCGGGCCGGCCCCGGCGGCGTCGAAGGCGTAGTCGGCCCCGATCCCATTGGTGGCCTCCTGCACATGGGCCACCACGTCGGTCTCGGTGGGATCGAGCAGGTCGGTGGCCCCGAAGGCCACCGCGGCGTTGCGGCGGTCGGCCACCGGGTCGGAGGCGAAGATGCGGGACGCACCGGCCAGGCGGGCCCCCTGCACCACCGACATGCCCACACCCCCGAGGCCCATCACCAACACGGTGGCGCCTTCTTCCACTTGGGCCGTGTTGAGCACCGCGCCCACGCCGGTCTGGATGGCGCAGCCGATCACCGCAGCTACTTCCAGGGGCACGTCGGGATCGATTTTCACCGCCGCCGATTCGGCCACCAGGGTCAACTGGCCGAATCCGGCCACGCCAAGGCCCCGGTATACCGGCTGGCCGTCCATCGTGAACGGAATGGAGCCGTCGGGCATCGTGCCCATGAACATCGACGCCGCCGACGCGCAAAGGGTCATCTCTCCTCGCACGCACCAGTAGCACGTCCCGCACGGGCCGAACGGCGACAGCATCACATGGTCGCCTTCGGCCAGGGAGTTCACCCCGGGACCCACCGCGTCTACGATCCCGGCGGCCTCATGGCCCAGGATTATCGGGGTCATCATCTCGGGGGCGTCGATCATGGTCAGATCGGAGTGGCACAGGCCGCAGTGGGTGACCTGCACCCGCACCTGACCCGGCCCGGGATCGACGCAATCCACATCAGCCATCACCAATGGGGAAGCTGGCGATGCCAGCAGTGCTGCCTTCATGGAAATCTCTTTTCAAGGATCGGCACTAGTGGCCCTTCCAATCTCATGGAATCCTCTTTTCTGGGTCTATTTCTTGTCGGCCTTCCAACCGGTGGTGGCGCCGGAGACCATGCCGTAGGGGCCAGATGGCCACCGGAAGCAGTCCACCATGAGCTGGTCTACATCCTCCCGGCTGGCGATTCCCTCGGCCACCACCGCGTTGGCCTCGCGGATCATGGCCCCGTACACCCGATTGGTGACATAGCCCCAGCTCATTGCCGAGTCCTTGATCACCACTGGGTTCTTGCCCGCGGCCGCTGCCAGGCGACAGATGGTCTCGGTGGTCTCGTCGGAGGTTTGCGGCGCCCTCACGATCTCGGCCAGCTTCATCACTGGCGGCGGCGATGCCCAGTGCCAGCCGATCACCCGGTCGGCCCGGTCGGTGGCCACCGCCAAGGCCTGCACCGGATATCCGCTGGAGTTGGACGCCAAGATCGTGTGGTCGGGGCACTCCTTGTCGAGGTCTCGGAATAGTTGGATCTTGAGGTCCAAGCGCTCGGGGACCGCCTCGATGATCACATCGACGGCCGCAGCCGTATCCCGGTCGGTGGTGAATTCGATGCGGGCCAGCGCAGCCTCGGCCTCGGCTTCGGTCATCTTGCCCCGGGCCACTGCCCCTTGGATGCCAAAGCGGCCTTCGGAAACCAGACCGGGCGCGGCAGCAACGACGCCGGGATCGATATCGAAGGCCACAACCGGATGGCCGGCGATGGCCATCACCTGGGCGATGCCCGAGCCCATCACCCCCGAGCCGATGACCCCTATTTTCTCCGTTCCGGCGGTCACGACAGGTGTGTGTTGAACCAGGCCGCCATGCGCGACCAGCCGTCGGCCGCGGCGTCGGCGTTGTACGACGGCCGCTCGTCGCACAAGAAGCCGTGGTCGGCTTCGGCGTAGCGCACGATCTCGGTGGGCTGGGCGTTGCCCTCAAGGTCGGACCGAAGCTGCTCCACTCCCTCGACGGGGATCATGCCGTCGAGGTCGCCGAACAGGCCCAGCCACGGGCACTGGAGATCGCCGTGGCGATCGGCCAGCTTGGGCTGGCCGGGGGTGAATCCGTCGGTGACGATGGCGCCGCCGTAGTAGGTGACCGCCGCACCCACTGGTCGGCTGATAGCGGTGAGGAACGTCACCCGCCCGCCCATGCAGAACCCCGTGATGCCCACCTTGTCTGACGAGATCCCCTGGCTGGCCAGGTAATCGAGGGCGGCGTCCACGTCGGTGAGGGAATGCTCGTCGAGGAGGTTGCCCATCATCTCGAAGATCTTGTCCATCTCGTCGTAGCCGGCCAGATTGTTCTCGTAGCGGTGGTACAGATCAGGGGCCACCGCCAGATAGCCCTCGGCCGCGGCCCGCCGGGTGACCTCTTCGATATGGCTATTCAGTCCGAAGGCCTCCATGATGACGATGACCGCGGCCTGCGGATCGCCGTCGGGCCGGGCCACGTACAGCCTCATCGGGCCGTCGGCTGTGGTGAGTTCTACGTTCTCGGTTTGCATGGCAGCCGATGGTAGTTCTCGGTTCGACCAGTGGCCTATTGGTCAGGACGGGGAGCATAAACCGGATCGGAGCGGTCTCGGGTACCCCGCAAGAAGCGCTCGTCAAAGGGCCGAAACTGCTCTTCTCGCACCCATTCGGTGGTGGCTACCCGCCGCGAAATGAGCCACGGGCCGTCGTTGCGCCGAGACACGTCGTCGATAAAGCGGAAGCCCACCGACAGGTTCAGCTCTGGGGGTCCTCCCTCGGTCCAGTGGCGGGCGATGCCGTGGGCTTCGGAGCGAGCCCACTGCACTGTGCCTCCGTCAGCCGAGGTCGCCAACTCGGGGTCGACTTCCACAAACACGTTCAACACGTTGTGGACCGAGCCGGTATAGCGACGCAACAGGCGCTCGCTCCATTCCAGATACTCGTCCACGGAGCCCTCGAACGTGCCGTGGGAATCAGTGGCGTCGGGGTGGTAGCACGAGCGCACCAGCTCCATATCGAGGCGGTCCACCCCTCGGCAGTACCGATACAGCAGCTCGGTGATCTCCTGCTTGGCCAAGATCTCGGCCAACTCGCCCTGGCTGTCTGACATATCCACGCCCGTCATTTTGCCCCGTGGTCTACTGGTTCGCAGCGATCCCGACCGGCATGACCACGGTGCCACTCGTCTGGTTAGACTCAGCGCAAGGTGGCTGCGAACCCCGAGCCCGAGGCCTCATGGCACATCGACCCATTCGGGCGGCATGAGGCCCGTTGGTGGAACGGCTCAAAGTGGACCGAGAAGGTCCGCGACGGGGAGCAGACCGGCATCGACCCTCCCGGCATCGCCGTTGCCCCCCGAGGAGTGCCCCTAAACGAGCCGGCCTCGCCCATTCCCGGCCGACGCATGATCCGACTGTTCGGCCGGCGTCTGCCCGGAGCCATGCTGCTGGCCTCAGTAGCCCTCGTAGCGGTGATCGTCCTGGTTGTGGTGGTGGCCCTCCTCGGCTGAGGGGGATCTCAAGGAGAGAACTCGTAGACAACGTTGCTGCGAGAAACCTCAGGCTGATCGGGTTCTAGATGCAAAAT
>JAJDTA010000014.1 GCA_022827405.1 Acidimicrobiia bacterium | reverse complement strand
GTGAAGTTGATCAGCATGAGATTGCCGGTGCCGTCGGCCACCCCGGCGCAGGCCAGCACGGTATGCACTGGGCCTTCGATGGCCTCGATGGCCGCGTCCACGCTGGCCTGGTCGCCCAGATTGACGTTGATGTACTGCCCGCACTCGTAGGTCACGTCGGCGATGTCCAGCACGATGGTGTGTCCACCCAGTGCGGCTGCCTTCTGGGCTGCAGCCGCCCCCATCCCGGTGGCGCCCCCCACCACCAGCACCCGCTTGCCCTCGTAGCTGACCAGATCTGCCATTGCCTCTCCTCTTTTCGGTCTTGCTTGTGAATGGTCTAGCCGATATTGGGAGACTTCTGGCAATGAGCAGAGGGCAACCCAACATCGCTATCGCCCACTGGCCGGGAATGGGGCTGTTCGGCGAGGCCGACCACGGCCGGCTGCGGGCGCTGGGGCGGCTGTTGAACACCGAGCCCATCGGGGCGTGGGACGACGAGGCCGACGCCGTGCTGGCCGAAGCCGAGGTGATCATCGGCCATTGGGGGTGCCCCCCGCTCGACGCCGCCATGCTGGAACGAGCCTCTCAGCTCGGGCTGTTCGCCTACGCGGCGGGCACGGTCAAGATGACCCTGACCGACGCGGTGTGGGATCGCGGCATCCGCGTGACAAGCGGGGCCAACGCCAACGCCGAGCCGGTGGCCGAGTTCACCCTGGCCGCCATCCTGTTCGCCAACAAGGGGGTGCTGTGGCGGCGCGGCCTGGTGGATCTATCAGCCATGTCGACCATGGGCGACCGCCAGTGGGGCAATTACGGCCGCACCATTGGCATCGTGGGGGCATCGCTGATCGGCCGCCGGGTGATCGAGTTGCTGCGCCCCTTTCCCCACTTGACGGTGACGCTCTACGACCCCTACGTGACCCCAGAACAAGCCGCCTCGCTAGGGGTGGACAAACTGGAGTTGGATGAACTGTGCGCCGGGGCCGATGTGCTGTCTATCCATGCGCCAGCCCTGCCCGAGACGATGCACATGATCGGTCCCGACCAGTTGGCCGCATTGCCCGACGGGGCCACAGTGATCAATACCGCCCGCGGCCCCCTGATCGACCACGAGGCGCTCCTGCCTCACCTGGCCTCGGGGCGGCTGTATGCCATCTTGGATGTGACTGATCCTGAGCCGCTGCCCGAAGACAGCCCGCTGCTGGAGATGGCCAACGTGTGGATCAGCCCCCACTTGGCCGGGAGCCAGGGCACCGAACTGGCCCGCATGACCGACTACGTGATCGAGGAGATCCGGCGGTGGTCGGCCGGAGAGCCCGCCCTCAACGAAGTGACCAAAGAGCGATTGGCCACCATGGCATGAGCATGGACTTTCGATTTCCCGAACACCCCTTGGCAGGTACCACCACCGCTGGCGCCCTAGCCGACCGGCTGATTGCGGCGACCGCGGACAAGATGGCGGAGTTCGAGCAGTCTGCCGCTCCCGGACTGGAGCTGCCCCGGCTCTATGCCGGCCATGCGGTTCTGGACGACGCCGCCGCCGACCTGTTGTACGTGCTGGGGCTGCTCATCGAGTGCGGAGTCGAAGAGGTGGGCGGGTGCGAACTGCGAGCCCGGATCCCACCGCTGATCGCTTCGCTTGATCCCGCCACGGTGGAGGCGTTCGCCAGCTACCGGGTGGGAGAAACGGTGCTGCGCATCGGGGGTCTCGATTCCCTACCCTCCGAGCTCCACCAGACCGTGCTCGACGCGGTGCACTCCCCGGGCATCATCGACCGGCTGGCCGACACCGATGCCATCCCGCCCAACTTCGCGGTGGTGGCCTCCCGATGCCTGCGAGCCCTGGCCGAGCTTCAGGGCGGCGAGGCGCCTGCCGAGCTGCCCGACCTGCTGAGCCGGGTGCGCTCGATGTTCTCCAGCCCCACCGGCTGGCTGAACGACGGCATTGGCAACTGGGTCCATTACGACATCTACACCCCCGACATGTATCTGTTCGCCGAGCCTCTTGCCGATCAGCTCGGCCCGGGGTGGGCCAGCGGACTGTCGAAGGTGCTGGTCGACCTCGACGAGGTGGCACAGCCGGGTGGGGCCATCGTGTGGGGGCGATCTATCGGTGCGCTGGGCATGGCCATCACCATCGAGCTGGCCGCCATTGCCGCGGGGCGCGACCTCGACGCCCCCCAAGACCGCTGGCTGGCCCGAGCCGATGCGACCCTTGACGATCTTGTGGAGTGGTTCCCCAATGGGGTCATCGCTGCTCACCAAAACCGGGCCACCATGTTCTACCGCGGCCCGGCACGACGGCTTCAGATGACCCTGGACATCTACGGCAAGCTGCTGCTATCCGCCCTTGAACTGCGCCAGAGGCCTGACGTGGTCGGCGCTGCTTCCACCCACGCCTATCTCCCTGCGGAGCGCTTCATCTCATTCGACGATTCCCAGCGGGCCACGGTGTGGTCGTACCGGGCCAAGCCGCTGTCGTTCGCCCTGCCCACGGTGTTTGGGTTCTCGGCCGACTACGCCCCCTCGCCGCGGAGCCCCGGCCTTTTTGAACGGCCCACCTCCGGCCACCCGGTGATGCTGCCCGTGATCACCCCACTGGGCCGAGACGACCGCACCGGCACCAGCAATGCTCCCCTGGTCCCGGCGGGCTTGCCCACCTCGGTGGAGCACAACCCGGGCTCGGTCACCATCGTCCACGACGGGTGGGCGCCAGCGGGCAGCGACGAGCCGACGGTGGCGGGCCGTCGTACCGCCACCTACCGGGTGGAGGGGCGCTCGCTGGTTGTTTCCGAGCAACTCCAATTCGACGACCCTGACCTTCCCGGCCCGCTGACCTTCACAGTGGCCGAGCCCGCCGGACGGCCCCTGGACGTGGAGTTTGACGCCGGTCGGGTGCAGGCCATCGACACCTCGGGGATCGCGGAGTGGCGCAGCTTCTGGGGTGAGCTGCCCCGGGTGTACCAGACCGAGATCGCGCCCTCGGCAACGGTGGACTTGTCCTGGAAGGTCACCCCCCGGCTGCGGGTGGCCAGCACCATCCACGGGCACCCCTACGACCGGTCGCTGTACGACCCGCT
>JAJDTA010000069.1 GCA_022827405.1 Acidimicrobiia bacterium | reverse complement strand
TTCGGTGATCACCCGCGACGGCATGGGGCCGCCTCCGTACTGGATGTTGCGCAGGCTGGAGATGTCGTAGTTCTCGAACCCCTCCACCGCCATCATCCAGTTCAGCATTGTGGTGACGCCCAAGAATGCCGACACCTTCTCAGCCTGGATCAGCTCCAGGGCCAGAGTGGCGTCGAAGTTCATCAGCACCAGCGGGCAGCCGTGGGCCAGATAGTTCATGGCCAGCACCACCGGGATGTGGAACATCTGCCCGGTGAGCATGTAAACGTCGCTGGGTACGATTCGCTCGGCCACCGTCTGGTTGAGCATCCCGAAATAGACGCTGCGGTGGCTGTGCAGGGCGCCCTTGGACTCACCGGTGGTACCCCCGGTGTAGAGGATGAACAGCGGGTCGGTGTCGCCCACCTCGTGGGAAGCGGCAGGCTCAGCGTCGGATGACGAGGCCACCAGCTCTTCATAGGAGCCGTCGCCGCCTTCGCCGTACTGGAGCCAGTGCTCCACCGAGCTCACCAAGCCGGACAGCTCGGCCGACTCGGCGGCGTATGCGCCCTGAGTGATGTAGGCACGGGGCTCCCCGTTGTTGACGATCTTGGCCAGCTCAGGGGGCGAGAGCCGCCAGTTCATGGGCTGGGCCACCAGGCCTGAGCGCCCGCACGCGAAATAGAGCGCGGCGTACTCCACCGAGTTCTGGCTCAAGATGCCGACCCGGTCGCCCTTTTCCAGGCCCAGGCCAATCAGCCCGTTGGCCAACCGGCGGACGTGCTCGTCGAAGGCCGCGAACGTGACCCGCTGGCCGGTGGTGGAGTCGATGATCGCCTCGCGGTTCGGCGTCTGCCGGGCCCACTTGGCGGGAATCTGGCCGATGTTCATCTTCGGCTCCTTTCTAGAGAGCGGTACCGATGTTCATGGCCGCTTGTGGCTGACTGCGCCTAAAAGGGGGCCTAGTAGGGCAGGTCGAGAGCCAAGAAGCGCTTTTGGATCTTCCAGTCGTCGCCCACCTGCACGCAGTCATCGGTGTACACGCCGCTGGAGAGGACGCTTAGCTGGCCGTTCTCCACGGTGATGAGCACCAGATAGCTGATGGCGGTGATGGAGTCCTCGGTCTCGTTCTCGAAATAGAGGTTGGTCACTACGTGGCGGCGCTGGTCGGTCTGCTCTTCCATCGCCCCGCTGAACAGTCCGGCGATGGCTTCCGACCCTTCAAAGGTGATCGGGTCGCCGCCGGCGATGGTCATCGCGAACACCGGATTGTCGGGGGCGAACATCCCGATGAGGAAGTCGCTGTCGCCCACGTCGTAGGCCACTCCCGCGTGGTTCAAAAGCTCGGTTACCGCTTGCTTGTCTGCCATTGGGTTACTCCATTCCCAGTTGCTCTACCGTGCCTCGCCATGCAAGCGAGCCACCGTCGATCAAAATGTACGCGCCGTTGATGAAGCCGGCCTCACGACTGGCCAAGAAGCACACCAGCTCGCCCACCTCCGACGGAAGTCCCAAGCGGGGGATGAGCGAGGTGTTGATGAGCGCCTTCTCGAACGCCGCGGGGTCGTCGGCCTGCTTCACGAAGTCGGTGACCATGTCGGTGGCGATTGCGGTGGGGCCATAGCAATTGACCCTGATCCCCATCGGAGCCAAATCCACCGCCAGGTTCTGGGTTTGCAGCCGGATACCGCCCTTGGAGGTGCCGTAGGCCGCGTTGTTCGGATAGGCCGACTGGGCGCCGGTGGAGGCCGCGTTGACGATCGATGGCCAGTCGCTCTCTTTGAGGTAGGGGAGGGCAGCCTTCGAGCAGATCCACGGGGCGACGGCGTTTACCTCCACCACCTTGCGGAACACGTCGAGGGACATCTGCTCCAGGTTGCACTGGTCGGCGGGGGCTAACCCGCTCTCGTGAATGCCGGCGTTGTTGTGCAGCACGTCGATGCCGCCGAGAGCCTCGGCAGCGGCCGCCATCAGCGCTTCAACTTGGCCGGTATCGGTCACATCGCAGTGCTGGTAGGCCGCAGTGCCTCCAGATGCGTTGATCTCGTCGGCGACCGCCTGACCCTGCTCGTCGTTGAGGTCGGACACCATCACTTTGGCGCCCTTGCTGGCCGCCACCCGGGCGGTGGCTGCTCCGATTCCGGTCGCCGATCCGGTGATGACGAATCGCAGTCCTTCGATGCCCATTTATGCCCCCTTGTGCGAGATACGGCCCGCAGCGTAGGCGGCTGGGTTGGTGGCTGTAAAACGATGGCCCGACACAGGAGGCGAATGCAGGGTGGAAGATGTCTGTTGGTACATTTGGCCGGTGCCTACCGTGTCTACAACCCCGCCAGAGCGAGCGAGGTCGGATCCTCGGCCCGAGTTGGTACTCAGCAATGGCCATGTCGAGTTGACTGGCAGCCGGTGTCCGAATTGTCGCCATCCCATGACCACGACACCGCCCCGATGTCCAGTATGCGGTCATGACTCCATGGAGGCTGCCACCTTCGGCCCACGGGGCACGGTATTCAGCTCGACGGTGCTGAGGATTCCTGTGCCGGGACGGACTCCGCCATTTACGTTGGCCTATGTAGACATGGATGACGGCCCCCGCATTCTTGCCCATGTGGTGGGCCCCGATGAGGCCCTGGTTCCCGGCAGCCGAGTCGTGCTGTCGGGCTGGAATGGCCACGGCGACCCGGTAGTGGAGAGGTGCGGGCCATGACCGGTGGGAGCACAGCCATTTGGGGGGTGGGGACCTCGGCATTCGGCAAGCAGACCTCGTTGGGCGGCCCCCGGCTGGCGTGGCAGGCGACGACAGAAGCGCTCGATGACGCCGGGTTGAAGGCCGCTGACATCGAGGCGGTGTATGCCGGCTCGGTGTTCGGCGATCCGGGCACCGTTACCCGCAGCCTCCAGCAGATCGGCATCGTGGAGGTTCCAGTCATCACCATCGAGAACGCCTGCGCCAGCGGGACTTCAGCGTTTCATGAAGCTCGCATGGCGGTGGATACCGGCCGCTTCGAGCGGGTGTTGGCCTTCGGCATAGAGACCATGACGTCGCATTTCGACGGAGCCATCAGCCCCATTGCCTCCGACCCCGACGGGGCCCAGGGCTATGCCATGCCCAGCATCTATGGCATGTCGGCCACCCGGTATCAGCACGAATTCGGGGTAACCAACGAGCAGATGGCTGCGGTAGCGGTGAAGAACCGCCGCCACGCGGTGGGCAATCCCCGAGCCCAACACCGCAAGACCGTCACCCTCAAGCAGGTGTTGGGCAGCCGCATGGTGGCCGACCCGATCACTCTTTTCCAGTGCTGCTCCATCGCCGATGCCGCGGCGGCTGTGGTGGTGGGTCCGCTGGGCGGTTCTGGTGAGCCGGCCCAGGAGGTAGCCATCCGCTCCAGCGCACTGCGCTCGGGCCGACTGTGGGACCACACCACCGAAAAGGTGTGGGGCTGGGACATCGTGGCCGACACGGCGGCC
>JAJDTA010000094.1 GCA_022827405.1 Acidimicrobiia bacterium | reverse complement strand
ACTATCGTCACCCGGACAGCATGGAGGGCCCGAAGGCGTTCGTAGAGAAGCGAACGCCTGACTGGACTGTGATACCGAGGCAGTGACTTGCGTCGAACTACCCAACTCGGAAGGTTGGATCGATCATGTTCGAACTCTTTCGAGTCTAGACGGCGATGTCCAGGTGCGCGTGCATGCCGAGAACCTCACTCACCGGACGTCCAACCGTTCATGCGGGCGACGCGGGCGCGATGGACGGAAGGCGCACCGAGGAACGCTCGATCGAAGACTGAGCGCTTGAGGAAGAACTGGACATCGCACTCCCACGTGTAGCCAATCCCACCGTACAGCTCAACCGTACGGCGTGCCGCTCTGGCGTACTGGTCAGTTGCGTGCGACTTGGCAAGGGCAGCGAACTTCGTGGAATCAGGGAGGCCGTTGTCGAAGCAATGCGCCGCATACCACACCAGATTGCGGAGGGGCAGGACATCGACGGCCAAGTCGGCGAGCTGGTGCTTCACCGCCTGGAAGTGGCCGATCGTTACGCCGAACTGCTCACGCTCCTTCGCATACTCGGTCGCCATCTCCAAACAACGGCGACCACCCCCGGCCGCGTCCGCGGCCAAGAGAACAAGGGCGACATCCACTACCTTATCGACCTCTCCACCGGCGAGGGGCTCGCCCACGACCCGATCGAACTCGAGCGAGCCGATGCGGCGAGTCCTATCCAGCGACTCCTGCTCGATGACCGCCACCCCGGAGGTTCCGCCCTCCACAACCACGAAACCGTCTCGAGTCCCGACGACGATCAAGTCGGCTCCGGCCGGGTAGAGAACAGCCGACTTCACTCCGCTCAGTTCGGCACCGGCCATCTGCCAATCCTCCGGTAGCCAGCGTTCACCGGGCTCACAGAGTGCAACCGTTGCCCGTAGCCCTCCTTCGACCAGCCGTGGAATCCACCGCTCGCGCTGGTCGGATGATCCGAGACGGCTGATCGCCTCGATGGCGACGATGTGCTCGAAGAACGGTCCGGGAGCAGAGTTGTAGCCAAGCACGTCGGCCGCTACCACGAGATCAAGCAGACCGAGACCAGAACCGCCGAGGTCCTCGGTGACTGCGATGCCAAAAAGCCCCAGACCGGCGAGCTGTTGCCACAGGTCCTCGTCGAGTCCGCTGTCGCTTTCGAATACGTCGCGTACACCGTCCAGGTCGGCCTCCGTGGCGAAGAAGCGGAGCAGGGTCTCCTCCAGCAGCTGCTGGTTGTCGTCAAGATCGAAGTTCATGAGCGATCATCTGAGATCAGCGGATCACGCGGCAGGCCGAGGCCGCGCTCGGCGATGATGTTGCGCTGAATGTTCGACGTGCCGCCCGCGATGGCGATGCCGAGGCTCCCCATGTACTGGTTCATCCATCTCTCGTTTCCAGGCCTCTTGCCGGACTCAGGATTCGGGGCGAGGAGACTGTCCGCGCCGATGAGATCGATGACCAGCTCTGCAATGCGCTGGGCGAAGTTCGAGTTGTTGAGCTTGTTGGTAAGGCCAAGCGTTCCAGTGGATTCACCCTTCAGTTCTTTGGTGCTCTGGTAGTAGCCAGAACAGCGTTGAGTCTCCAGCCAGCCCTCGAGTTGCACCAAGCGCTGTTGGACTTCGGGCGACTCGATAGCAGGTCGACCGTCAATGGTGATCGTTGACACCAGCTTCTTCATGCTTCGGAACAGCGCGTCGCTCCTCGCCGGGTTTCCCACCATCAAGCGCTCATGTCTCAACAAGCTCCTGCTCACGCTCCAGCCTTCGCCCCGCTCGCCGACGATCCAGTCGGCCGGCGTCCGCGCATTGGTGAAGAAGACCTCGTTGAACTCGGCAGTGCCAGTTATCTGCTTCAGAGGCCGGACTTCGACACCGGGCTGGTCCATGTCGAGCAGGAGATACGAGATGCCGTGGTGTTTCGGAGCTTCGGGTTCGGTCCGAGCCAGGAGGAACATCTTGTCTGCCAGGTGGCCACCGGTCGTCCACACCTTCTGCCCATTGATCACCCAATGGTCGCCGTCGAGCTCGGCGGTCGTACGCAGTGAGGCCAAGTCGCTCCCAGCCCCCGGTTCGCTGTACCCCTGGCACCAGACCATGTCACCCATGAGAGTAGGGGTGACGAACATCTGCTTCTGCCACTCCTCACCGCGCTCGAGGATGGTCGGAATCAGCATCTCGGTGCTGATGCCCTGCACCTCACCGGGAGCAGACGCACGCGCGAACTCCTCGCTGATCACCTGAGCCGCCACCGGATCAGCCTCCTGCTCCGCACCGCCGTAACGCGCTGGGATCGAGCGATAGAGGTACCCCGCGGCTATGGAATCGAGGCGAAAAGCGCGAATCGTGTCGCGGTCTTCGGCGGGGGACCAGCGCTCGGCAAGGAAGCCCCTCACCTCGGCTCGGAGGTCTTCGTAACCCTTCGAATAGCTCAGGTCCATAGACCCATAACCTCTCACCGACCAACGACAGGACCAAATTTAGGATACTGATATGGCACTTGCCAGCCACAAACTGACAACAACCGAGCCTCGGCTAAGGCCACAAATGGAGCCGCACGGCATAGCGGCCACATCGAAGCTTGGTCGAGTACAGTACACTATTAGACGGTCAGGTGCCGTCTCGGTCTTACAAACAAATCGGAGTCGCATCTTGGGACCGCTGGAAGGCTTGAAGATCGTGGAGTTGGCGGGCACAGGACCCGGTCCGTTCGCGGCCATGGTGTTGTCCGACCTCGGAGCCGAGGTCGTCCGCGTGGCCCGATCGGGTGGCAGGACCGGAGGCCTCAGCGGCTACGACGCCGGTCTCGACCTGATGAACCGGAGCCGTTCGTCGATCGCCGTTGATCTCAAGAACCCGAAGGGGCCTGAGGTCGTGCTCCAGCTCGTTGAGCGTGCCGACGCGCTGATCGAGCCGTACCGTCCGGGCGTGATGGAGCGCCTCGGCCTCGGACCCGAGCCATGTCTGGGTCGGAACCCGCGCCTGGTCTACGCGCGGATGACAGGGTGGGGGCAGGAGGGCCCATACGCATCCAAAGCCGGCCACGACATCAACTACATTGCACTCAACGGGGTCCTCAGTCTTCTCGGCCGAGCCGGCGAGAAGCCCACCCCCCCGTTCAATCTGGTGGGTGACTTCGGGGGTGGAGCCATGTTTCTCACCACCGGCATCCTCGCCGCGACCCTCCACGCTCGCCGCACCGGAGAAGGGCAGGTCGTTGACGTCGCCATGGTGGACGGGTCTGCCCTTCTGGCCACCGTCGTGCACACCCTGCGGGCCATGGGCTCGGGCTGGGGCCCGAGGGGCACGAACCTCCTCGACACCGGGGCCCCCTTCTACGAGGTCTACGAGACGGCTGACGGAAAGTACATGAGCGTGGGCTCGATCGAGCCCCAGTTCTACCGCCAGCTCCTCGAGGGGCTCGGCCTCCACGACGAAGTCGAGGAGTTGCTGTCACAGCAGCAAGACCGTTCGCATTGGCCGACCACGAAGGAACGGTTCGCGGCCATCTTCGCGGAGCGAACCCGCGCGGAATGGGACAAGGAGTTCGAGACCCGGGACGCCTGTGTGTGTCCGGTCCTCGAGCTCGACGAAGCGATCGGGCACCCTCATATGCGCATGCGCGAGACCTACGCTCAGCACTTCGGAGCGATGCAACCCTCTCCCGCTCCCCGCTTTTCGGCAACCCCACCGTCGATCGACGCTCCTCCGCCTCGTGCCGCCGAGCACAGCCACGAGATCCTCACTTCCTGGGGCATCCCCGACGCCGACAATCTCATCGCCGAGGGCGTGGTCGAGCAGGAAACCAACGTATAGATGGCATGAACGCCAAACGTCCGAAGGTCGGTGCAGGCGCCGTAGACCTTGACTCTCTGAGAGCGCGGGCGCAGCTGGCCGCGGCCGCGGCCGGGCTCGGTTCCGTGCGCGAGCTAACCGAACTCTCTGTGGGCGGCGCCAGCCTCACCTACCGGGGGATACTCGAGTCCGCGGCCAAGCCGGAGCCGTTCGTGCTCAAGCTGGCACCGCCCGGCGTGGAACCCGTCCGAAACCGGGACGTCCTCCGACAGGCGAGAATCATGAGGATCCTCGCGAGCAGCGCGGGAATCAACGTTCCGACGATCCTGTGTGAGGACCCCGGTCGACCCGTCGACACTCCACCGTTCTTCATGATGACTTTCGAGCCCGGTGAGTCCCTCGAGCCAATCCTTCGCTCCGATCAGGCTCTGCCGGCTCCGAACGACGTAAGCGGGCGCGCACTCCATGCCGCCCGAATGCTCGCCGATCTTCATTCGCTCGACATGGGCTCACCAGAGCTCGCGGCCGAGCCCCGCATCGCACTCCTAGAAGAAGTCGAACGATGGACGTCGGCGCTCGGCACGGTGGATGGCCAACTCAGAGATGGAGCGGACGAAGTCGAGTCAGCGCTGCGAGCCCATCTGCCCGAATCGTTCGACCCGGTCGTTCTGCACGGCGACTATCGACTGGGCAACATGCTCTGTAGCGGCCCGGAGGTCGTGGCGATCATCGACTGGGAGCTGTGGTCCATATCGGATCCTCGGCTCGACCTAGCCTGGTTTCGACTACATACACGGTCCGCGGCGAATCGCTTTGCGTTCCGCGAAGCTCCAGGTATGCCCGGGCCCGACGAGGTCGTCGCTGCCTATGAGTCTGTGTCGGGACGGGAGATCAACGACATGGTGTGGTTTGACGCCTTGGTTCGCTACAAACAGGCGGCTGCGGCCGCACTTATCGTCAAGCACGCCCGCCGTAGGGAAGGTCCCAACGCAGCGGGGGACATGGCCAAGGCCATCCCCCATCAACTCCGTGACGCCCGTGCCCTGATCACGTGAACCACGACAGATGTCACGGCGCGTCATCCACCACGGAGATCGCTCTCTCCGGGCAGTTGTCGATGGCGGCGCGAACCTCCCCCGGGTTCCCAACCAGGTTCGCCCCAGGGTCGACACGAGCCTGGT
>JAJDTA010000154.1 GCA_022827405.1 Acidimicrobiia bacterium | reverse complement strand
CGCCGCGTTCGGTCGCCCGCTTGATCAACGCCCACAATCGGGAGTTCAGATTCTCGCTGTCGAGAATCAGCGGGCCGGCGTCAACGATCACCGATCCACTCCCTGTCGATCCAAAACTGCATCAGCCCATTCGAGATGCTTGGGGCTGATTGGACCCTCTTCTGCCTCCCACGAAGCGATCATTTCGAGCATCGCCTGACTGCGGCGCCTGCGTTTCACCTCGGCAAGCAAAGACCGCTTGATGGCCAGCGTCTTGGTGCCGTCCATTGCCACCAGCTCGGAAAGAGCGGCCTCCATCTCCTCATCATGGTTAATAGTTGTCTTGGTTGCCATATAGATATGGTAATTGTTCCGTATCGATACGGCAAGTTGGGATGGTTCGGCTGCTGGAACTCCTGACAGAAATCTATTCAGGCTGTGAATACAATTTATTCACAAGGAAGCTGAACCCAGTTCGACCCTGCTAATGATTAGGGCCCATGGGAACGATTGTCATCACTGGGTCAGCAGGCGGAATCGGCCAAGCCACTAGGGAGCGCCTGTCCCGAGACGGCCACGAGGTGATCGGGGTGGACATCCGTGACGCCGAGGTCATTGCCGACTTGTCCACTCCTGAGGGCCGCACCGAGATGATCGGCGCGGTGGCCGCCGCCAGCGGGGGCCGCATCGACGGCCTGGTGGCCGGCGCCGGGATCACCGGCCCTGATCCGGAGCAGGTGGTGTCGATCAACTACTTCGGGGCGGTGGCCACTGTGGAGGGGTTGCGGCCCCTATTGGCCCAGGGCACCGACTCCTCGGCCGTGGCCATCAGCTCCAACTCCTGCACAACTCTGGTGGACCTGCCCGATGGGTTGGTGGAGGCCTGCCTGGATGACGACGAGGCCCAGGCCCGGGAGCTGGCCGGCACTGACCCGGGTACGGCCTACGCCACCAGCAAGCTGGCGTTGGCCCGCTGGACCCGCCGCACCGCCATCGGAGACGACTGGATCGGGGCGGGCATACGGCTCAACGCCGTGGCCCCCGGGCTCATCGACACGCCGCTGGTGGCCGAGAATCTCGACATGATCATGAACCTGGGCGACGTGTACCCCATCCCCCAGAACCGCCCCGGACGCCCCGCCGAGGTGGCCAACCTGCTGGCCTTTTTGCTGTCACCCGACGCCAGCTTCTTCTGCGGCTCGCTGGTGTTCATGGACGGCGGCAGCGACGCCGCCCTCAACGCCGACGCCTGGCCCACCACCAACACCACCGCTGAGCGCTGGCCAACCCCGGACTGATTGCTGCCCCTATCGGGGCCCTAATTCCCTACTTGTTGCCTTGGCGCTTTTGGATGCGGGCCCATTCGTCTCTTAGGCCGACGGTGCGGTGGAACAAGTCAGGGGTTTCGGGGTCGCGGGCGAAGTAGCCGAGGCGCTCGAACTGGACTACTTGGCCGGGGGCGATGTCGGCCATGGCGGGCTCTAAGCGGGCGCCTTCGATGAGCTGGGCCGAGTTTGGGTCGAGCGAGTCCATGGGGTCGGCGCCGTCGGCGCCGGGGTGGGAGTCGGTGAACAGGCGCTCATAGAGGACGGCCCGGCCTTCTAGGGCGTGGGCGGCCGATACCCAGTGGATGGTGGCCTTCACCTTGCGGCCGTCGGGGGCCTTGCCGGAGCCGGTTTCGGGGTCGTAGGTGCAGCGCACCTCGGTCACGTTGCCGTCGGCATCGGTGTCGACCCCGGTGCAGGTCACGAAATAGCCCGACCGCAGCCTTACCTCTCGACCCGGGGCCAGGCGGAAGAACTTGGGGTGCGGATCGAGCATGAAGTCGTCCTGCTCGATGTAGAGCTCCCTCGTGAATGGCACTTGCCGGGCTCCGGCCGACGGGTCTTCGGGGTTGTTGCCCGCTTCCCGCATCTCTACCTGGCCTTCGGGATAGTTCTCAATCACCAGGCGCAGCGGGTTGAGTACGGTCATCCGGCGCAGCGCCGTCGCATTGAGCTCCCGGCGGACGAACGACTCCAGCAGCTCCACCTCGACGGTGCCGTCCACTCGGGCCACGCCGATGTGGCGGCAGAACTCCCGGATGGCCTGGGGCGGAAAGCCCCGGCGGCGAAGACCCCGCAGGGTGGGCATCCGAGGGTCGTCCCACCCGTTGACATGGCCGTCGTCCACCAGCTGCGATAGGCGGCGCTTGGACAACACGGCGTGGGTGACGTTCAGGCGGGCGAACTCGGTTTGGCGAGGGCGGTCGCCGGGCAGGTCGAGATGGTCCAAGAACCAGTCGTACAGCGGGCGGTGGGCGTCGAACTCGAGGGTGCAGATGGAGTTGGTCACCTCCTCAACGGCGTCGCTCTGGCCGTGGGCCCAGTCGTAGGTGGGGTAGATGCACCATTGGTCCCCGGTGCGGTGGTGGCTCGCGTGGCGGATCCGGTACAGCACCGGGTCGCGCATGAGCATGTTCTCGTGGGCCATGTCGATGCGGGCCCGCAGCACCCGCTCACCGTCGGCGAACTCCCCGGCCCGCATACGCCGGAACAGGTCGAGGTTCTCCTCGGCGGTGCGGTCGCGCCACGGACTGTCGGTGCCCGCCTCGGTGAAGCTGCCCCGGTTCTCGGAGATGGCCTCGGCATCTTGGTCGTCCACATAGGCCAGCCCGGCCCCGATTAGGTCCTCAGCCCACTGGTAGAGCTGTTCGAAGTAGTCGGAGGCGTACAGGGTGCCCCGGTCGGATTCGTAGCCGAGCCAGGCGATGTCCTCCTCGATGGCGGCCACGAAGTCGGCCCGCTCCGTCTCGGGGTTGGTGTCGTCGAACCGCAGGTTGCAGGTGCCGCCGAACTCGGCGGCCAAGTCGAAGTTCAAACAGATCGATTTGGCGTGGCCGATGTGGAGATAACCGTTGGGCTCGGGCGGGAATCGGGTCTGTACCCGGCCGCCATAGACACCATCGGAGATGTCCTGGCGGATCAGGCTGCGGATGAAGTCGCTGCGCTCGCCGGGCTCGTCGCCTCCCGGGGTCCCGGCATTGCTCATATCCACCATCCTTGACTGATTTTGCGCCGACCGGCAACGCATTATGCGCTCGATTGGCGCGAAACTGGGGAATGGCCTATTCGATCATCGACGTTGACACGCACATCACCGAGCCGGCCGACACCTGGACCAGCCGGGTGGCCGCCCGCCACCGCGATCACGTTCCCAGAGTCGAGGAGATCGACGGTCGCCAGATATGGCTGTTGGGTGACGACCGCGTCGGTGCGGTTGGCCCGACGGCACCCGCCGGGTGGTCAAAGCCGATGCCCGACTCGCCCGCCGGCTACCACGAGGTACACCCTGCCGCCTACGACGCCCAGGCCCGCCTCGATCTGATGGACCATCGAGGCGTGTGGGCCGAGGTTCTGTATCCCAACGTCGGAGGGTTCGGCGCCCAGAAGTTCTTGTCGATCGACGACGCCGAGCTGAAGTACGAATGCGTCCGGGCCTACAACGACTTCCTCTCCGAATGGTGCAGCGCTGATGACCGGCGGCTCATCCCGTCGATGGCCACCCCGTTCTGGGACGTGGACAACGCGGTGGCCGAGGTGCAGCGGTGCGCGGCAATGGGCTACCGGAGTGTGAACTTCACCGGCGAGCCCCAGGTTTTTGGCCTGCCCTATCTGGGCGAGTCCCATTGGGATCCGTTCTGGTCGGCGGTGTGCGACTGCGACATGGTGGTTTCGTTCCACATCGGCAGCGGCGAGTTCAACTGGGACCACAACCGGGTGGAGCGCCGGGGCTTCGCCGAGGCCTACGCCCTGCAATCGGTGGACCTGTTCACCAAGAACGGCATCCAGGTGTGCGACCTGCTGCTGTCGGGGGTGCTCCCCCGCTACCCCAAGCTGAAGGTGGTGTCGGTGGAATCGGGCATCGGCTGGCTGCCCTTCATGCTCGAGGCGGTGGACAACCAGTTCGTCGAGGGCGGCGGCATGAATGACCGGCCCGAGTTCGACCGCCTGCCCAGCGAGTACTTCACCGGGCAGGTGTACACCACGTTTTGGTTCGAAGAGTCGGCTCCTCAAGACCTGCTCGGCGGGCGTATTCCGCTCGACAATGTTCTGTTTGAGACCGACTTCCCCCACCCAACCTGTCTCTACGACAACGTCGAGGAGAAGATCGCCGCCAGCCTTGGCCACTTCTCTCCTGAAGACCGCCACCAGCTTCTTTGGGGCAACGCCGAGGAGCTGTACCGGGTCGAGGCGCCCGCCTAGGCGCGTCCGGGCGGCGGGTCGATCGGTACACAGTCGTCCGGCGGGGCGGCGGGTCCTGTCCCGGCCCAGCCCGCCGTCCTCCATGGAGTCCGGGCGGCGGGCGCCCTGAGCCGGGCCACCCCCCGCCCCGCCTCATCATTTGGCGCGACCCGCCGCCCTCTTGGTGCGTTCTCGACCCTCTTACACCTCCTCTTGTTGTAAGTAGATGGGTAACAATGTCGGCTATGAGTGAGCAGTGGGACCGACAGGCGGATGTGGTTGTCTTGGGGATGGGGGCGGCGGGGGGCGCGGCGGCTCTGGCGGCGGCTGATGCGGGGGCTGCGGTCTTGTTGCGGGCGAAGATGCCGGAGGGCCGGGAGGGGGGTAATCCCCGGCTTTCGGGGGGGATCTGGTACAACAGCTTGGACCGCGACG
>JAJDTA010000182.1 GCA_022827405.1 Acidimicrobiia bacterium | reverse complement strand
GACGTAGTCCCCATAGAACTCCGATCGATCCCCCCGCCGTCGCATGTCGTGGTGAAGCGGTATCTGCCCAACGTGTTTGGGCATCGTCACCGGAAGGCGGCCGGCCGGATTGACCGCGCCCATCAGCACGTCGGCAATGGCGCTGCCTCCCTCTTCGCCCGGCAGGATCGACCACAGCAACGCGTTAGCAGCCTCCGCCTCTTCTTCGAGGGTGTGAACCCGTCCGCTGATCACCACCACGATGGTCGGGGTTCCGGTGGCGACCACCTCGGCGACCAGTTGCGACTGCACCCCTGGAAGTCCGAGATCGGTGGCGTCGCGCGCTTCGCCCACAGTGGAATCCGCCACCAGGCCCGATCGAGCCCCTACGCACACCACGGCAACGTCGGCGGCCGCCGCGGCCTCGACCGCGGCGGCGATTCCGGACGTATCGTTGCCCGCGTCGGCGCACCCAGCGACGTGGAAGACCTCCGCATGGGGCAGGGCACCTCGAAGGCCGTCAACCGGCGTCACATGAGGTGTGAAGTGGGGGCCAGGCGAAAACCGGCCTCCCGCCTCGGGAAGCTGATCGCCGTCCAGGTCGGCGCCGATACCTCCCAACGCTTCGGTCACGGGTTCGGTGCGCCCCTGGTAGATGATCTCCAGATGAGCCGGGTAGTGATAGTCGCCCTGAAGCAGCCGCGGGTCATCAGCGTGGGGGCCGAGAACCGCCAGTCGGGAGATCGATGGATCAAGCGGCAGAACCCCCTCGTTCTTCAACAAGATGACTCCCTCGGCCGCGGCCCGCCGGGCCAGAGCCCGTTGCTCAGGCGTATCGAAGACCGCCAGCGCGGCATCAGCGTCCACGTAGGGATTCTCAAACAGCCCGAGCTGAAATTTCTGGGCCAGAACCCGGGCACAGG
This sequence comes from Acidimicrobiia bacterium, assembly GCA_022827405.1. Taxonomy (GTDB): domain Bacteria; phylum Actinomycetota; class Acidimicrobiia; order Acidimicrobiales; family Bin134; genus Poriferisocius. The sequence continues at coordinate 33,261 of JAJDTA010000182.1, read as the reverse complement.
ACTCATCGACGAGCGCCTCGTCGATGCGGCCTTCACGCACCGCCTCGGGCAGGTGCTGATAGCAGTCGAGGGCCGGCAGTTCAATGTCCAGTCCGGCAGATAGGGCTTGAACCGCCGATTCGGCCGCGTCGAGAGCCGTCATGTGGTTGAAATGCAGCTGGAGAACGGCGAAATAGTCGGCCACCACCGTCCCCTCGAAGCCCAGTTCTCCGCGCAGCAAGTCGGTAAGCAGCCTTCTGCTGGCGGCGACGGGCTCGCCGTCGAGCGACGAGTAGCTGTTCATGATCGAAGCCAGGCCGGCTTCGCGTATGGCCGCCGCGAACGGCTCAGCGTAAACCTCGCGAAGCTCCCGCTCGCCGAGGTGGACAGGCGCTTGATTTCGCCCTCCCAAGGAGGAGCCGTAGCCAAGGAAGTGCTTTCCGGTGCAGACCACGCCGTTGGCCAGGTCGTCGGTTTGGAGGCCCTTCACATAGGCAACCCCCATCCGGGCGCAGAGCTCGGGAGACTCCCCATAGGTCTCTTCGACCCGACCCCATCGGGGGTCGCGGGCCACATCGAGCACCGGCGAAAGGTTGTGGCGGGCGCCGACTGCGGTCATTTGGGTGCGGATCACCTCCGCCACCTCGGCCATCAGATCCACATTCCAAGTGGCGGCCAAGCCCAGCCCCTGGGGAAAGGTGGTGGCGCCCCGGTGAAGGAATCCGCCGACGCCTTCCTCGTGGATGACCGTGGGGATTCCGAGCCGGGTGCGCTCCACCAGGATCTGCTGGATCGAGTTGCCCAGCTGGGCCGATTCGTTGGCCAACAAGCCGGTGCTGGCCCCGATGCGGGTCACCTGTCCGATGCCGTTGGCCAGGACTTCCGCGGCATGGTCGGCATCGAAGACCTCGTCCTGCACGATCGCGGTGAGCCAGGCGGCGCCGAGCTGGGCGGTCTTCTCCTCAAGCGTCATCCGGCTCAATAGATCGGCCACGCGGTCGTCAATCGTGGCGTGAGGGTCGCGGTATGCCTCGGTCATGTATGTCTCCTCATGTATCGGCCCTGATGGGTTCACATCGCCGAGGTGAAGCCGCCGATCTTCTTGGCATCGGTCTCAAACGACCTGACCATGGCGTGCAGCGAGTAGGAGGCCACCAGGCGGCCGTCCTGGGAAAATATGCGGCCCTGCCCCTGCACGTGGCCGCGCCCGGCATAGATGGCCGGATTCTCGTAGAGGTTCCACTCGCCGGCGTCGGCATCGTCATGAAAGGACATGTCGACGGTCATGGGACCGGTTGACAGGGTCCTGTGGGCCAGCGCCTCGGTGATGCCCTGGAAGGGTCGCATCGACGCGCCGATGGTGTAGTGGGTGGTGGCCTGGGCCAACAGGGCAGCCTGCATGACCGGGGACTCTGGGCGGTCGCGGTAGCGCATCCACACGAACAGCTCCGGGGGACCCACATCATCGGGGTCGAAGTTGTAAGCCCCGTCCACCACCCGGATATCGCGCCCGATCACCTGAAAGTCCCGCAACGGACACTCCAGCGGTCCAGGCACATCAGGCATCTCCGCGGTCACCCGGTAAACGTCCTCAGCCCCGCTGTCGAGCAGAACCAATCCCACCGAGCACAGCTTGTCGTGCTGGACGATGCGGGTCTCCACGGTGGAATAGGTCCGGCCCCGGCGCAGCACGTCCACCTCGACAGCCAGCGGAGAGTCGAATCGGGCCGCTTTGGTGAACACCATTGAAGCCGACACCACTCGCTGGTCGGGCACGGTCTTGGACGCCGCCACAATGGCCTGGCCCAGTATCTGGCCGCCTTCGATTACCTGGCGGGGTCGGAAGCGGTCGGGGATATCCACGAATGTGCCCAAAGGCGGGTTGGGGAACGACGGACTGGTGAACCGCCCGTCGCCGTCGGGCACCACGTCGATCAATCGAGCCAGATCGGCGGCCGTGCCCCAGACCGGGAAGCGGTAGGCCACCACGTCGCCGTCGTCCTCGGGCACCTCTTCGAGGAGCACGATTTGCACCTGATCGGTGTAGAAGGCCACGTGACCTTCAAGCCCCGCCACTTCAGGGAACGGTTGTTGGTAGGCCCAAACCACGTTCTCCCCGGTCTCGTCGTCAACAGTCAGCGACCAATAGTCGGCCTCGCCCTTGAACGGGCACACCGTGTGCTGCTCGGTCTCGGTGAAGTGCTCCCAAGCCACATCGCCCATGGGAAAGTAGAGCTGGTCCTGGTGATCCGACTCCTTGACGATCAAACAGGCGTCACTCTCGGCCACTACCGCACCGTTAAACGTCGCTCGCCCCCGGCCCGACCACGGGACCAGGTCGATGGCATACCCGGGATACTTCCCCCATGCAGACTCAATCTCGCTCATAGCAAGAGCGTATTGGTAGCGTCCCCGACAAAGCCGGTCGGAAGAGAGAAGTTCACCATGGTTCAGCCAATGGAGGGCATTCGCATCCTGGATGTCTGCGATCACACCTTTGTGCCTGCGGCTTCCGCGGTGTTGGCCGACTGGGGCGCCGATGTCATCAAGATCGAGCACGCCCAGCGGGGGGACGCCGCTCGGGGTCTGGCGTCGAGCGGAGCGCTCGACCTCGGGGGACAGGTCCACGCCATCATGGAACACGCCAACCGGGGAAAGCGCAGCCTCGGCCTCGACCTCCAAACGGAGGAGGGGATGTCGATACTGCACCGACTCATCGCCATTTCTGATGTCTTCCTCACCAACAAGCCGCCCAACGTGCGCGAGCGGCTGCACATCACTGAGGAGGAGGTGCGGCCCCACAACGAGAGCATCGTGTACGCCGCGGGCACCGCGTGGGGTCCCAAGGGGCCCGAGGGCGATCGGGGCGGTTACGACATGACCTCGTTCTGGGTTCGGTCGGGGGCGGCCATGGGCACCTGGTACACCGACGACGAGCGCATGCCCTCGCAGCCGGGACCGGCCTTCGGCGACTCAATCGGGGCTATGACCATCGCCGGAGGGATTGCCACCGCGTTGTTCCACCGAGAGCGGACCGGAGAGGCCGTCGCACTGGAGGTGTCGCTGCTGGGCACCGGACTGTGGGCCATGGGAGCGGGCGTGGCCATGTCACACGTCAACAACACGCCGTGGCGACCGGTTGATCTCAGCGGGCTCACCCAGCCGCTCCTCGGCAACTATGTCACTGCCGACGGCTACACCATCAACATCACCTGCCTCCAGCCCCTCCAGTATTGGCAGGAGTTCTGCCAGGTCATTGGACGGCCTGAACTGATTGATGATGAGCGTTTCGCCACCTATGAAGCGCTGATGGCCAACGCTGCGCCCGCTCGAGAGGTCGTGAGCGAAGTGGTCACCAGTAGGACCCTGGATGAGGTTCGCGAGCTCTTTGCCGACTTCTCCGGACAGTGGACACCGGCCCTCGACACCCTAGAGGTCATCGATGACCCCCAAGTGCAGGCCAACGGCTACGTCCAGGATGCGGTTAGCGAACACGGGATTCCATTCAAGCTGGTGGCGGTGCCCGTCCAATTCAACGGCGAGCCGGCCGCGCCGGGACGGGCACCGGGTTTCAACGAGCACGGCGACGAGATCCTCACCGAGAACCTGGGCATGGACTGGGACGAAGTCATCGACCTAAAGGTCAAGGGGGTGGTCGCGTAATGAAGGCCGCAGTCGTATATGAGGCCGGGGTACCCATCGATGTGGTGGAGTTCACCTCCGGCACTGTCGGTCCCCATGATGTTCGGGTCAGGGTTGGGGCCAGTGGCCTGTGCCATTCAGACGTCGCGGTGCAAACCGGGGACTTGCCGTTCCCTCTCCCGATGATCCTCGGCCACGAAGGCGCGGGCGTCGTGGAGGAAATCGGAAGCGAAGTCACGACTTGCCAGGTGGGCGACCATGTGGTGCTCTCGGCCCTGATCCACTGCGGGGTGTGCCGGAACTGCCTCAAGGGCCGGCCCAACCTGTGCTCCGCGAATCTGGATCTGACTTTCACCGGCACCGATTCCGCCAACGGTGAGCCGCGCATGGCCGATTCCGATGGCCGCGGTCTCTATCAATTTTCAGCGATCGGCACCCTCTCAGAAGAGCTCGTGTGCAACGAGAGGCGGGCCATACCGATCCCTGGCGACGTGCCGCTGGAGATTGCCGCGATGACCGGATGCGGCGTGCTGACCGGCACCTCGGCCGTGTTCAACCGGGCCAAGGTCCAACCGGGCTCATCCGTGGTGGTGATCGGCTGCGGTGGTGTGGTGCTCAACGTCATCCAGGCCGCTGCGCTGGCCGGGGCCAGTGCGATCATCGGGGTCGACCTTCACGACGACAAACTGGCTATGGCCCAGGGATTCGGAGCCACCAACCTCGTCAAGAACGACAGCCCAGAGTCGACCGTGGCGCAGATCTTCGAGCTGACCGGGGGCGAAGGCGCTGACTATGCCTTTGAGGTCGTCGGCATCCCCTCGCTGGTCCGACTGGCCTGGGACTGCCTCCGCCAGGACGGCACCGTCGTGGCCATCGGCGTCCAGCCCGTCGGGGCGCTGACCGAGCTCCCCGGCCTGGAGTTCTGCATGACGGAGAAAACCCTCATGGGCTGTGTGTACGGCACATCGCGCCCCACCGCCGACATTCCGATGCTGGTGGAGATGTACCGCCAAGGCCAGCTTGAGATCGAAAAGCTCATCACCCATCGTTTCGAGCTAGAGGAGATCAACGGCGCTGTGGAGAAGATGGAAGACGGCCACAACGCCCGCGGGGTCGTCGTATTCTGAGACCAGATGTTGGACTCGAAGGGCCGTATTGCGGCCATTATCAGCGTCGTTGCCCTGGGTGCAGCTCTGCTGCTGGCATGCGGATCGCCTGTTGAACAACCGGGCGAGGCTCCAAATGGTGCCCAACAGCTCGACGATGCCACCCAGCTAACTCCTGCGGTGGAGACGACTCCGATTGAGCCAGCTACTGATGGCCCGACTGGAACCCCAGCCGTAGACGTTCCCTCCGTATCTGCTGAAGATTCCGAACCTGTCGCAAGTGAGCCTGGCCCCGTTGCCACTGGGGTTGGCTACATCGAAGAGGTCTACACCGACCATGAGCGCGTGACACCGCCGAGCGGAGACGACCCCGGTCGGGACAGCCGGATCCTTCGGACCCTGATCGTCTATCCGGCCGCGGTTGACGGCGCGCCCACTCCCGTCGAAAACGCTTTGCCGGCCGGTGGCCCCTATCCGCTGGTGCTGTTCGCCCACGGGCTGGGCGGTTATCCGGAGGGATATGGAGAGATTCTGGCTGCGGTGGCTTCAGGGGGATACGTAGTGGTCGCCCCTGAGTTCCCCCGCAGTTCGAGATTCAATCCAGGTGGTCCCGACGCGGGCGACACCGGTTCCCAACCAGGAGACCTGAGCTTTCTGATCGACACCGTTGTCGAACGGGCCGCCGATCCCCAGTGGCCGATGGCGGGCATTGTGGATGACAGCCAAATCGCGGCCATAGGGCATTCCAACGGGGCGATCACCGTGCTGGGAATCAGCGCCAACAGTTGTTGCCGCGACGAGCGGGTGCGTGCGGTGGTGGCCATGGCGGGTCCGCCAGCCCCCTTCGTGGGCGAATACGACTTCACCGCTACTCCGCCTACCTTGATCATTCACGGCACCAAGGACCCGTTGATTCTCTACGCGACCTCACCAGTGCTGTTCAATGAGGTCTCAACGATCAAGGGCCTGCTGACCCTTGAAGGCGGGGACCACGGATCGTGGCTGGGTTCGGGCAGCGACTTCTTCGACGACGTGGTTACTACCATCCTGGATTTCTTGGCCGTGTCTCTCAGCGGCGACGACCAGGCGGCAGCTCGATTGCAACAGCCCCGCTCGTCTCCCAATGCCGAGCTGGTGTTCGCGGCCGAGGCCGATTCGGGTTTGACCGTGGAGGTCGAGATGCCCGAGCTCAGCCGCCAGGCCTCGGCCGAGCCGACAACCGGGCTGGTCGACGGGCAGACCGTGGTGGTCACCTGGAGCGGTTACCTCCCCGAACAAACCGTGAACGTTCTCCAGTGCTCGCAAGGCGGCACCGAAGGCTCGGGGGCCTGCGACTTCACCAACGCATGGATCTTGCATGGCAATCCTACTGGCGAGGGATCGGTGGAGTTGACGATCATCGCCGGCGCGGTCGGCACCGGCATCTGCGATGCCACCGTCGACGACTGCGTGATCGCGGTCAATGACTCCGGCCTCCAAGACCCCGAGGCCACGATCCGAATTCCGATCAGCTTCGCCCCGAACTCTTGAACTGGTTTCGCGGCTAAATTGACCCGGCGGGCGACGAAAGGGACCTGATGAAACTTGAAGGCAAAGTAGCGATCGTCACCGGCGCAGGGGGCGCCGGAGTGGGAGGGTTGGGGGTTGTCTACGCCCGGGCCCTTGCCGCCGAGGGCGCCGCGGTGGTGGTCTCAGATATCGATGGCGAGGCGGCAAACCGCACCGCTGCCGACATTGCTGCGTCCGGTGCTCAGGCCATCGGTGTTCGCTGCGATGTCGCAGATGAATATGACATTGAGGCCATGGTGCAAGCCGCGACCGACGCATTCGGCGGGGTGGACATCCTGGTCAACAACGCCGGCTTGGCCCGGGGCAAGTGGAGCGACGCCTTGCCGCTCTCCAAGGATGAATGGTTGGAAATATTGGCCGTGAACACCGTCGCCCCCATCATGTGCGCCAAGGCCTGCGCCGCGTCCATGCGAAGTCGGGGCGGTGGGGTCGTCGTGAATCAATCGTCGAATGGTGCTCTGATGGACGCCGGGGCCTACACGGTGTCGAAGCTCGCTCTCAACGGCGTCACCCGCGTGTTGGCCGATGAGTTCGCCGACGACAACATCAGGGTCAACGGCATTGCTCCGGGGATGATGACCGCCAAACTCCCCGAACAGCAGGTCCAGACACTCTTGGCCCGCCAGACCGTCCGACGACAGGGTCAGCCCGAAGATCTCGTGGGACTGCTGCTGTTTCTGTGCTCAGAAGAGTCGAGCTTCATGAACGGTCAAACCGTGGTGATCGACGGCGGTATGGCCCGCAGCCCAAAAAATTGATCCAAGACCCACTATCTGACACCAGTGGAGGGGTGGGGCAAACTGGGGACATGGCCAACGCTGAGCTCGTAATCGACGTCGACACCCATGTGACTGAGCCCCCCGATACCTTTGTTGCCCGGGTTCCCGCCAAGTTGAGAGACCGGGTGCCCCGGGTGGAGCGCACCGACGAGGGCAAAGATCACTGGTTCGTGGGAGGAGAGGTGTTCTCGTCGGTGGGAATGACCGCGGTGGCCGGTTGGCCGGAGCCCTTTCCCTCTGGCCCTTCGGTGTTCGAGGAGATCCACCCGGCGGCCTATGACGCCAGTGAGCGATTGAAGCTCATGGACGAGCAGGGAATCTGGGCCCAGGTGCTCTATCCGAACGTCGGCGGCTTTGGGGCGCAGCACTTCTTGAAGCTGAAAGACCGCGAGCTCATGCTGGCCTGCGTGCAGGCCTACAACAACTTCCAATTGGACTGGATCTCGCCCGACCCCCGGCGATTCGTGGCCGTCATCTCGACCCCCTTCTGGGACATTGACGACACGGTGGCGGAGGTCGCTCGGTGCGCTGAACTCGGCCACCGGGCTGTTTTGTTCACCGGAGAGCCGCAGCGGTTCGGGCTGCCGTTGCTGGGCGACCCCCACTGGGATCCGCTGTGGTCGGTGGCCCAGGAGGCCGGTCTCCCCATCAGCTTCCACATCGGCAGCGGCGACACCACCACCGGGTTCACCCCTGAGCGGATGGCGGCCCATGGCAAGCCTTCGACATACGCCTACGCGTCGCTGGAGATGTTTCTGAAGAACGGCATCCAGCTCACTGATCTACTGGGATCTGGCGTGCTTCCTCGTTATCCCGACCTCAAGTTCGTGTCGGTGGAAAGCGGCATCGGCTTCATCCCCTTCGTGCTTGAGGCGGTTGACCACTCCTTCAATGAATGCGGTGGACTCGACCATGCACCCAACTTCGAGATGCTGCCCAGCGAGTACTTCCGCCGCCAGGTCTACGCCTGCTACTGGTTCGAGGAGACGGCGCCCCAGCGGCTGCTCGACAAGATCGGCGTTGACAACGTGCTGTTCGAGACCGACTTTCCCCACCCCACCTGTCTCTACGGCAACGTCCGCGAGCGGATCGATGCTTCGCTTGCCGGCCACAGCGAGGAAGTCAGGCGCAAGCTGCTCTGGGAGAATGCGGCTGCCCTCTACAACATTGAGGGTCCGGAAGGGTAGGGCCGGGAAGCGGACGAGGTGTCCCTAGCCGGCCGCTCGTTGCCCAAGGGCGGCTGCGTCCTAGGCGGCGAGGGCGTCGAATTGGCCTAAGATCAACTCCTGTAGGTTGCGTAGGCGGGATTCGACGTTGGTCTGATTTAGCGGCGAGCCGGCGACCGCTAATCCGCACAAGCCGCTCGCGGCGGCATCGGTGAGTGCCATCAGACGGCCGGATGTCTCTCGGTCGAACTGGGATCCGAAGAATGCGGCACAAGCATCGGCGAGCCCCTGGAATTCCCGAGCGTCATACCATTCCTCTAGTTCGTCTGATCGTTCCTCCATTGCGTAGTAAGAACTGAATGCTGCGCAGTAGCGGAATGCGGATTCTTGCGAGGGATATGCGGCAAAGAGAGCATTCAGACAGTGCCGAGCAGCATCGAGCCCGCTGACTCCGGTAGGAACTCCTGTTCGTGTGGCTTCGAGAATTGACTCCAGCATTTGGTTGTACACGACGAATGCAATGGCGCCGCATTCAGGGAAGTGGCGGTACACAGTGACTCTGCTCACCCCCGCCTGCTCAGCAATTTCCCCCATAGTCGTCGAGGCAATGCCCTGTTTGAGAAATAACACCCGTCCCGCTTCAGCTATTGCAGAACGACTATTAGTTTCCAGATCCTCATGATCGTAACGGTATTTTCTGAGCTTGCTAGAGGTTCCCATCAGGCGACCCTATACCATAACGAAGCGATGTGTCACATTGTGACCTCGGCGATGACTGGTTAGAGTTTCTCAACCATGGAGATCCGGCAACTGGCAGGGGCCTTGGGCGCGGAGGTGCTAGGACTCGATCTGACTGGGCAGATTTTCGACACCGACTTTGTCGCGGTGCGCGACGCGCTCCATGTCAACGGGGTCATCTGCATCCGTGATCAGGGGGCCATGACCCCTGAAGACCAGCTCGCTTTTGCTGCCCATTGGGGAGAGATCTCAATCCACCCCTACGTGCCGTCGATCGAGGGGTATCCGGGGATCATGAAGATCTACGACCCGAACCCCATCACCCAGACGTGGCACTCCGACTCGACCCACATGAGCGACCCCCACGCCTACACCCTGCTCTTGGCCCGGGTGCTTCCCAAGGTGGGCGGCGACACCATGTTTGCCAGCGCGGTCAAGGCGTTCCAGTCCCTGTCGCCCGGACTTCAAGACATGCTCCGTACACTTTCCGCGGTTCACGAGGGCACCAGCCTGGCCGCCGATGCCGGTTTGGACCACGAAGCGGTGGTGGCTGTCCACCCGGTGGTGAGGGCTCATCCCGACACTGGTGGCGAAGCGCTGTTCGTCAACGACAACTACGTGACCCGCATCGATGGGTGGTCACCGGAGGAGAGCCAGCCCTTGCTGGAATACCTCTACGGGGTCATCGGGCGCTACGAGAATACGTATCGACACCGCTGGCGCGACGGCGACCTAGTGATCTGGGACAACCGGTCTACTCAGCATGCCGTAGTAGGCGATGTGGCCGGCGAGGAGCGCGTGCTCCATCGGGTCACCATTGCCGGAAGCGCCCCCGCCTAGAGGATTGGCGGGTGAGGCTGGCCAGCTGATCCAGGTGCTCGGCGGTCGTGCCTTTCCGGGCCTGGGCGGCCCAGGCCCGCTGGGTGAGGGGAGCGAGATTGTGGTCGTCGTAGTATCCGTCGGCTCCGTGCAACTGATGGGCGCCGGCCAACACATCCAGCAGGAATTCGTTGCCGGTCACCTTGGCGGCTGACACCAGATATTCGCGCTGTGGGCCGGGAGGGGCGAGGGCCGCCTCCGCAGTGGCCAACTCCATGGCCTCGACAGCAATGGCCATGTCGACAAAGCGATGTCGGGCGACCTGGAAATCACCCACGGTTTTTCCATAGAGCGGCCGGTTCAGGGCATCCTGAGCTGTCAGGGACAGGACTTCCCGGGCGTCGGCGGCCATATCGGCACAAGCGGCGAGCACGGGATCATCGCTTTCACCGCTGGGGTGAGGGTTCGCGGGCGGGTCTTCGCTCAAGAGGGCAGTCGCGATCATGTCCCGGTGGGTCTCGTTGGCCCCCACGGAGATCGTCGGGTGGAGGGCCTCCAAGGCGTTGTAAGCATACGGAGGCCCTTCGTCGAACAGCGGCGTCCATTCCGTCTGGGTTGGTCCTGCGGCCGATCGGGCAGTGCGAGCGATGTCTTGGAGCAACTCGGTGGCCGTCACCTTCACGACCGACGCCTCATATCCCACCGGGCGGCCCGCGATCTCGTAGTCGATCAGTCGTTGGCAGAAGGCTCGGACCTGAGTCGCGCCCCCGTGGAGTCGGGCCCGCTGCCAATCGGGAACCCCCGCGGGGAGCCGCATCAGCCATTGTTCGATCCATCCGTAATGGGCCAGAGAACCACGCTCCGCGCCAACCGCGGCCATGACCTGAGGCCAGCCGTTTCCCACTTCGCCCAGCAGACAATTCTCGTCAAGCCGTACCCGCTGGAAGGCAATCTCCCCCAGAGTCCAGCGGTTGACGGTAGGCCTTCGAAGCAGGTGAACTCCGGGAGCATCCAGGGGTACCAGGAACATCGACATCGAATTCCGGGGTTGGGCCTCGGTGTCGGTGACCGCCAAAACCACCGCAACGTCGGCTTTGTGAGCCCCGGTTACGTGCGACTTGGTACCCGACACCTCCCATCCCTCAGCGCTACGTATGGCGGTTGTTGAGATGGCGGCCAAGTTGTTGCCCGCACCGGCTTCGCTATAGGCGATCGCGCCCATCATTTGGCCTGAGATCATGGGCGTTAGCCAACGCGCCTTTTGGGCCTCGGTTCCATAGCGGGACAGAACGAACCCGCACAGCGTGACCCCGGTATCGATGGACGGTGCACCGAAGAAAGCGGCCTCCAGGTCGTAGACGTGCTTCCAGGCTCGGGACTTGCCGAGCCCACCGTCGACTACCGGAAGAGAGACGGCCAGCATGTGCCGCCGAGCGGCTTCTCGTTGGTGTCGCTGTTCGAAGGCCCAGTCAAGGCCGGTGAGGTCGGTGGGGTCGACGTGGCCGGCTACCACGTCGGGGGCCATCTCTGAGTTCAGAAACTCCCTGATGTCATCGCGCCATGGGAGCAGTTCAGGGCTCAGTCGAAGTTCGGTCAGCCGCATTGTCCAGGGCGAAGCCTCGGTAACGGTTCAGCAACGGGCGCAGTGCCCGTGAAGGTCGAGGCTGTGTTGGATAGGGGTGAAGCCGGTTCGGTCTGCGATCTCACTCAGGCTCTTGCCCACCAAATGTTCGATGTCGCTGTCGAGATGAATGTCCTCAATATTGCCGCAGCTGACGCAGATGAGGTGGTGATGGTGGCCGAGCAACGGTTCGGCCAATTCGAAGTGGGAGTAATCACCTCCCGAGTTGATCCGCCGGATGACACCGCAGCGAACCAGTATGTCGAGGTTGCGATAAGCCGAGCTCCGGGCCATTTTGGGATCTGCTCCCACGATGTCGGGCAACGTCATGGGCTGTCCGGCTCGGGCCAGGATCTCAACCAGTTGCTTTCGACCTTTGGTATAGCGGTGATCTTGCTGGGCCAATCGGTTGCTGATTTGGGAGTGCAGCTCGATGAGGGAATTCCTGTCGATCGCGCCCGGTAGTGGTTGCCCAGTCATTCGCGTTCTCTATTTTAGGGGCTTACCTCGGATGGCACCGACGCACTTCTTGAACAACCCTTCGGCGAGGATGTGGATCCAGTCAGTCCCGCAGTAGTCCCTAGACATTGTTCACGGCGGGCGCACCGGCATTTCCACCAATACCGACAGCATTCGCATACCACCAGGGGGAGGGCGAATACCACCCCCATGATCGCAATGAGCTGGCCGATGATGTACAGCGCGTGGACTATTGCCGCCATGGTCTTCCTTTTCGCCGGAGCGCCTTTCGAATGGTCTGTTTGCCATTGACGCCGACCCGGGAATAGGTTTGCAGGAATGGGACTCATTATCAATTCTTCTCGACGAATTGCCTTTCGTGCGGCGCTATTGCTGGGCGCACTGGCCTTGATTGCTTCGGGGTGTGGGAACGACGACGCGGCTGAGTCCGAAGGTGTCCCGACAATCGTGGTCACAACATCGATATGGGGCGACGTGGTGGCAAACGTGGTCTGCGATGGGCTGGCCGACGTGGTCACCCTCATTCCAACTGGGGGAGACCCCCATGCCTTCCAGCCCTCGCTGCAAGACCGGGGCCGGATGGAAAGCGCCCCGCTGATTGTGGCCAACGGTCTCCATTTGGAAGAAGGCCTTGAGGACACTCTCGAAGCGGTGGAGGAAGCCGGTACGCCGATATTCCATATGGCAGACCACATCTCGACCATCGAATACGGTTCGAATACGGTGCAAATGGGCCACACCGAAGACGACCACGACGACCACGAGGACGACCACGACGACCACGACGAGCACGAGGACGACCACGGCCACGCCCACGCCCACGGCGGTGATGACCCCCACGTGTGGTTTGATCCCATTCGAGTCGCCAATGCGTTGCCCGCGCTCAGCCAAGCCCTGGCCACGCAAGCGGGTCTCGATGCTGCGGCTCTAGATGAGTGCGTTGCGGCCTATCGCAGCGAGCTCACTGCTGTGGACGACGAAATCGAAGGCATCTTGGCTCCGCTGCATCCTGAGGATCGGCTGTTGGTCACCAACCACGATGCCCTCGGCTACTTCGCCGATCGCTACGGGTTCCAGCTGATTGGGACCGTCATTCCGGGTGGCTCCACCCTGGCCGAGGCCAACCCCGCGGGGCTTCAGGAACTGGTTCATGTGATCGAAGAAACCGGTGTGGCGGCAGTCTTCTCGGAGACCACGCACAGCACCGCTGATGCTGAAGCCCTTGGCCGAGAGGCCGGCGTGAAGGTGCTCTCCTTGAACACCGGATCGCTGGGTCCCGCGGACAGCGGCGCTGATACCTACGTCGGGTTCATGCGCAGCAACGCACAGGTGATCGTCGAAGGGCTCGGTTGATCTGCTCGGTTAACTAAGTTGGGCGAGTGGAGTTTCTGACCAGTCCATTCGACTGGTGGATCGAGCCCTTCGTAGACAACATCTTCATGCGAAAGGCCCTGTGGTCGGGGCTGCTGGCGGTGCTGGCCACATCACCGGTGGGTACTTGGGTGGTGCTTCGAGGGATGAGCTTCTTCGGCGAGGCCTTGGCCCATGGAGTGTTGCCCGGCTTAGCCATCGCCTTCATCGTCGGGGGCGACCCAACGTTGGGTGCGCTGATTGCTGCGCTGGTCATGATTTCCGGCATCAACTTGATCCGCAACCACTCCCCACTTCCTGACGACAGCTCAATCGTATTGCTTTATGTGGGGTTCTTGGCCTTGGCAGTTGTGATCATGTCCAGCAGCTCGGGGGCGTACTCCGGTGATCTCAGCCGATTCTTGTTTGGCTCAATTACTGGGGTCACCGACAGCGACCTGCTTCGCCAGTTGACAATCGCCGGAATCGCATTGTTGGGGATCATGTTCTTTCACCGCGCCTTCCTGGTCATGACCTTCGATGAGGTGCAGGCTCGGCTGATGGGGCTTCGACCCCGCCTGGCTCACGCTGCTCTGCTAGCGCTTTTGGCCATTTCTATCGTGGCGTCGTTCCAGGCAGTGGGGAACTTGCTGGTCTTTGCCTTCTTGGTGGCACCACCATCCACTGCCGCCATGCTGGTTCGCCGTATTCCAGTCATCATGATCACCGCGGTCGCTATCGGCGCCGTTTCCGTGGTCGTCGGCTTGCTCATCAGCTATCACCACGACACCGCCGCTGGCGCCACCATGACCCTGGGCACAGTTGTGCTGTTCTTGTTCGCCCTGTTGATCCGGTCGCTCTCCGGCAACTACACCGTGAGGCTGGCTGCCTAGACCACCAGCACCAGGGTGGCCGTTCCGGCCAGCACCGGGTGGGTGCCGTCTCGGGCCAGCCAGACATCGCACTCGACGGTGCCGTCATCGCCGACGGCGGTCACGGTGCCGCCGGCCTCCAAGCGGTCACCGGCGAAGACGTTGTCTAGAAAACGCACACGGATCTTCTGGATGCGTTCGGCGCCTCCGGCCCAATGGCCCAGCATGTTCATCACGTAGCCCAAGTTGTTGGGCCCTTGATTCACCGGTTGGTCGCCCATGCCGAGCTCCCTAACGGTGTCGACATCCCAGTGGATGGGGTTGGAATCGCCCAACAGAGCGGCCATCGTCTTCATCTTCTCGGCGTCAACCGACTCGATAACCATCGGGGGCAGCTCGTCGCCCACCGATGGTGTTGGATTCGCGCTCACTAGGGCCTCCTGGGGAAGATAAATGAATTGGACACCACCGACGACACTTCGCCATCGGGGGCAACGACCTCCAGCTGAAAGGCCACGATGTCAAAGGTCCCCGTGCGCTCCCCTTGTTTGCGGACTGCGCCGGTGATCTCACCCCGCACGGTGTAGGTGGCACCGATCTCCAAGGGGCGCAGCTGTTGAATGTCGCATTCGCCGAACATCGGGCCATCGTCGGCCGACGCGTAGCAAAGGGTGAACATCTCGTCGATGGAGATGCCCAAGCCGGCCATGGCCGCGTAGTAGCAGAACATGGGATGGGCGATGCCGTCGGTCCGCTGGGGCGCGCCGATGACGTCGTTGGTCAGCCAAACCCGCCACGGGTCCACGGCATAAGTTCCACCGGGAAACTGCCTTCCCACCAGTGATTCCAGTTGTTCAACTGTCGGAGTCTCTGTTGTCGAAGTCATCGGGTCACCACCGGCAGGCTTCGGGGATGGACGGATGGTCGGGGGCGGGGTATTTGCGGTGCAGGGGCTGCACCACCTCCTCGCCGAAGCGCTGGATCTGCTCCCGGGTGGCTTCGAACGAGGGGCCGGTGACCATGCGGAACTGCACGGTGAAATACTGCACGCCCAGCTCCTCGTGATACTGCTCCAAGCGCTCCCGGCATTGGGCGGGGGAACCCACCACGATGTGCTCTCGGGCCGATTCGGTGGTGATCTTCTCGGGGGAGTCGAACTCGGGATGGTGGGCGAGAATTCCCTGCTCGCAATAAAAGCGCATCTCGGGCACATAGTGGCTGCCGTACTGCTCGGCGGCCTGCTCGAAGGTGTCGGCCACCCATGCCTTGCGCATGAGGACGATGAACGGCTCCTTGCCGTGCTCGATGGCCTTGTCCCGATAGGCACCGGCCTGCACATCCCATGTCTCTTTGAGGATGGGAAAGTCGTCACACGTCCACGACTCGGCGTAGACCCCGCACCGCTCGATGGCCGCAGGGAGCTGGCCGCCGCCCCAGAACGGGAACCGGGGCTGCTGGTAGGAATTGGGGGACAGCAGTCCGTCGTTCACCTGGTAGAAGTCGCCATCCCAGCTGAACCGCTCGCCCTTGGACTGAAGCGCCTTATCGATGATGGCCACGTTCTCCAGGTAGCGGCCCAGCATCCGCTCCGACGGAACGCCGAACTGCCCCCAGTAGCCGGCGTGGAATCCGCGACCCCAGGTCATGTACAGCCGGCCCCGGGAGATGTTGTCGATGATGGCGCACTGCTCGGCCACTTCCATGGGGTGATAGAGCGTGTTGACCAGGCAATACGAGCCGATGGCCACTCTGCTGGTCTCCCGGGCCAAGATCATCAGCAGATTCAGGGGCGAGCCGAAGTAGGACTCCGTGCGGCCATGGCGATCGGGCACCTGAATGGAGTGGAACCCCGACTGCTCGGCCAGGATGCCCTCTTCGATCATGGCGTCGAGGGCATCGGCCGCGCTATCGGGTTCAGGGAGGGGCTGGTCGTAGTACCCGTGGTTGGTGTCGATCAGATAGCCGATGCGCAAGATGGACTCGCTTTCTGGGATCGGGAATTCTATTTGGGTAGAAGCTAGTAGCCGCCGCTGGCTAGGCGTACGCTGAGCCGCCAAGAACCAGGGTCGGCCAAAGGAGCGCACTGTGGCCATTCACACTGACATCGATGACCAGGGCATCGCCGTGGTCACCATGGACAATCCGCCGGTCAACGCCCTCAATATCGCCGACACCTATCGGCTGGCCGAGATCTTTAGAAGCTACAAGAACGACTCCAACGTGCGGGTTGCCATCCTCACCGCGGTGGGGCGGGGATTCAACGCCGGGGTGGATATCAAAGAGATGCAGGCCATGGAGGGGTTCGAGGGGGTCCTCGGAACCGGAGACGCCTGCTATGAGGCCTTTGGAGCGGTGTATGACTGCGCGGTTCCCGTTGTCGCCGCGATTCAGGACTTTTGTCTGGGGTTGGGCATCGGACTCGCCGGGAACTGCGATTTGGTTGTGGCCGCCGAAGGGGTCAAGTTCTCCATGCCCGAGGTGGACAATGGGGCCCTGGGGGCTGCCACCCACACCGCCCGGCTGGTGCCGGAGAAGATCATGCGCTGGATGATGTACAGCTGCGAGCCGGTGGCTGCCGAAGACCTCCAGCGGTGGGGGACCGTGCTCAGCGTTGTCCCCGGCGATCAGCTCATGGACGAGGCCCGCAGAGTGGCAGGGGTGATCGCGTCCAAGCCGCCCGGAGTTATCCGCAAAGCCAAATGGTCGATCAACGGGATCGACCCAGTGGACGTCCACCGCAGCTACCGGTTCGAACAGGGATTCACCTACGAGCTGAATCTCATGGGCGAGGGCGACAAGGCCCGGGAGGCATTCGTTCGGGGCGAACGCGAATCCAACAAGGCCGCCCAGTAGGGGCATACCGCCTGTGTTCGACACGGTCATCGTGGGTGGGGGCTCGGCCGGGTCGGTGCTGGCTGCCCGGTTGTCGGAAGACCCCTCCCGACAGGTGTTGCTTTTGGAGGCTGGCCCCGACCACGGCACGCAGCTGCCTCCGGAGCTGGCCGATATCACGGTGTCCTCGCACCCCGACCACGACTGGGGCGATGAGGTGAGGCTGCCCGGTGGGAGGACGCAGCCGTATCCCCGGGGACGGGTGCTCGGGGGCAGCTCAGCGGTGAACGGCGGCATCGCAGTGAGAGCCATGCCGGCAGATTTCGATGCCTGGGGTTTCGATGAATGGCGCTGGGAAGCGGTGCTGGGCAGCTTCCAGCGGCTGGAGTCCGATCCCGACGGAGAAGATCAATGGCATGGCCGGTACGGCCCCCTGCCCATCGCCCGAACGCCCCAAGCGGAGCTCAACCCGGTGCACGCGGTGTTCTATGAGGCGTGCCAAGCAGCGGGCCATGGCTACATCTCCGACCACAACGCACCAAATTCGTCTGGTGCGGGCCCCCTGCCTCGAAACCGCCGAGGTCTCCAGCGGGTGTCGGCCGCCGACGCCTACCTGACTCCAGAGGTCCAGAGCCGGCCCAACCTGGAGATTCGGGGCAATTGCCTGGCGCTGGCCATGCGTTGGAGGGGCAACCGGGTCACGGGGGTGGAAGCGGTCGTTGACGGCCAAGCAGAGACAATTCCCGCTCACGAGGTGATCGTGGCTGCCGGCGTGGTCCAGTCGCCGATGCTGCTGTGGCGCTCTGGCGTCGGCCCGGCTTCGGAGCTGGCCGGTTTGGGCATCGACGTGATCGCCAACCGCCCCGGAGTCGGGGCCAACTTCTCCGATCACCCGGCGGTCTACCTGTTTGCGGCTCCCAGGCCGAAGATGGTCTCTCCCGAAGATGTCACCATTCAGACCCTGCTGCGATTCACCAGCTCGACTGGTCCCGCCAACGACCTTCAGCTCTTTCCTGTCGGGATGATCGACCTGTCGGCCAATCCCCGGCGCCAAGCCGATGCTGGAGGCCTCGACACGATTTTCGCCTTCAACGCCGCCCTGCAACGGGTGGAGATCCGGGGATCAGTCCGTCCGGTGTCGGCCGACCCCGTAGATCCACCGGCCATCACCTACCCCTTTTTGGCCCACAAGCCTGATCTCGAGCGTCTGGTTGAAGCCTTCGAGCTGGGACTGGAGCTGCTGTCGTCGCCCTCATACCAAGAGGTGGCGAAGGGACCGGTCTTCTTGCCCCCAAGACTGGCCCGCGAGGACCTGTTGGCCCATGTGTTCGCCAACCACGTGGCCTTCTACCACGGGGCGGGCACGTGCGCGATGGGCCCGGCCGATGACCCAACTGCGGTGGTCGGACCCCGCGGTCAGGTGTGGGGAACTGAGGGGCTGCGGGTTTGCGACGCTTCGATCATGCCGGAGACCCCGAGGGCGAATACCAACCTGAACGTCATCGCGGTAGCCGAGCGGATGGCTGAGCTGATTTAGCTTGGCGTTGCCTCAAGCCGCGGTTCGGCTGAGCCCGAGTATCTCTTCGGGAGCTGTGTAGCTGAGTCCGAGCGACTCGGCCACCGCCGGCTCGGTAACCCGCCCTTGACAAACCGATAGTCCGGCTCGAAGGCCGGCATTTGAGCGCATGGCCTCTCTCGGCCCCAGGTCAGCCAGCATGGCGATATAGGGGAGGGTGGCGTGCTCCAAGGCGAACGTCGAAGTGCGGGGGACGGCACCGGGCATGTTGGCAACGCAGTAGTGGACCACGTCGTAGGCCAGATAGGTGGGATTGGCGTGGGTTGTGGGCCGGGAAGTCTCGATGCAGCCACCCTGGTCGATCGCCACGTCCACCACTGCCGAGCGAGGTCGCATCTGCTTGACCATCTCGGTAGTGACCAGATGCGGGGCTCGGGCCCCTCGGACAAGCACGGCGCCGATCACCAGATCGGCTCCGAGGACGGCATCTTCTAGGGTGCCGCCGCTGGAATGCAGGGTGTGCAGGGCCGAACCGAAGCGCGAGTTCAGGTCCTCCAATACCGAGACGTCTCTGTCGATCACGGTTACGTCGGCGCCGAGGCCGACGGCCATCTGCACCGCGTTGCGGCCGACCACGCCGCCGCCGAGGATGACTACCTTGGCGGGGGCAACTCCGGGGACGCCGCCGAGGAGCACTCCTCGACCCCCTTGCGATGACTCCAAGCAGTGCGCCCCGGCTTGTATCGACATGCGCCCCGCGACCTGCGACATCGGGGCCAACAAGGGCAGGCCGCCGTTGGGACCGACCACCGATTCGTAGGCGATAGCCGTGACGCCCTGGTCAATCAGCTCAGAGGTCTGGACCGAGTCTGCGGCCAGATGCAGGTAGGTAAAGAGAACCTGATCTGCGCTCAGGAGGTCCCGCTCTTCGGCCTGAGGCTCCTTGACCTTGACGATCATGTCGGCCTGATCGAACACTGATTGGGCAGATTCCGCGACTGCCGCGCCGTGGGTCACGTACTCCTCATCGGTGAAACCCGCTCCAGCGCCGCATCCGCGTTCAACAACAACTTGGTGGCCGCGACTGACGAGATCGGTTGCACCCCCAGGTGTCAAAGCCACCCGACGTTCCTCGCTCTTTATTTCCTTCGGAACTCCTATACGCATCTGGTGCCTCCGCCGTAAGCCGATGGGTACAGTGACATTTTACCCGCAATAGAGGCGAAAAATTCTTGAAACTATATTGCAGTAGCATCATAAATCGAAGACATTCTTCACTTTTCTTCTTGATTTCAGTTATTTTATGCTCCACCGTGCTTTGATTCGTACGGCGTCTACAAGGAGCCAGACCAGTGTCGGACTTGGACTCAATAGATCGATCAATCCTCAACGAGCTCCAGAGCGATGCGCGGATGTC
Organism: Acidimicrobiia bacterium; assembly: GCA_022827405.1. Lineage (GTDB taxonomy): Bacteria > Actinomycetota > Acidimicrobiia > Acidimicrobiales > Bin134 > Poriferisocius. The sequence goes on along the minus strand of JAJDTA010000182.1, from coordinate 13,375 downwards.
CAATGCAGAGCTCGCGGAGCGGGTGGGCCTGTCGCCCTCTGCCTGCTACCGGCGAGTCCGCCGCCTCGAGACCAACGGGGTGATTGCCGGTTATGTGATGATCGTCGATCCGGAGGCCATTAACCGCTCCCTCGACGTGTTCGTTGAGATCTCCCTGGTGAGCCAGAGCGAGGCGAATCTGCGGCAGTTCGAGAAGGAGGTGGTGGAGTGCCCTGAGGTCATGTCCTGTCACTTGATGGCCGGTGACGCCGACTATCTCCTCCATCTAGCAGTGGCCGACCAGCGCGACTTTGAGCGGATCCACAACCAGTATCTGTCCCGCTTCAGCGGGGTGGGCCGCCTCCGGTCGAGCTTCGCCATCCGCTCTGTATGGGAGACCACCCGCCATGAGCTTTAGCATCGGGGCATGACCACGGCCGCCCAACACGCCTACGACTCCTACGAAGCCCTCGTGGAGGACTATTTCGAGCGGGGTTGGACCGACGGGCTGCCCATCATGCCCCCCACCCCCGAAAAAGTGGCCGCGTTCTTGGAGCGTGCCGGACTCTCCGGGGATGAGGTGCTGGGCACGGTTCCCACCCGGGAGGTGACCTGCACCGCGGAGCAGGCCGCGGCGAATGCAGTCATGGCCGGCTGTCTGCCCGAGTACTTTCCCGCGGTGGTGGCTGCGGTGCGGGCTCACTTGTCCCCCAAGGGAAACTGCCACTCCACCACGGGCACGCTTTCGGGGGCGGCCCAGGCGGTGGTCATCAACGGCCCCATTCGCAACGAGCTGGGCGTGGCCTCAGCCGCGGGCTGCTTCGGGCCGGGATTCCGGGCCAACGCCACCATCGGCCGGGCGCTTCGCCTGGTTATCCGCAACGTGTGCCGGGGCATCCCCGGCTTCTTGGATCGGGCCAGCTATTCCACGCCGGCCCGCTACTCCTTCTGCTTCGGGGAGAACGAGGAAGCCTCCGATTGGGAGCCGCTCCACGTCCAGCGGGGGCTGGACCCGGAGCAGAGCGCGGTGACCGTCCACTCGCTGATGAAGATGGTCGAGGCCACCGACTTCACCAGCCGCACCGCCGAGGCAGTGTGCGACACGCTGGTGACCAATATCCGGGCCAACGGCATCGCCGGGGACTCGTGGCTGGGCGAGGACGGCAACGTGGTGATCGTGATCGGGCACGAGCACCATCGCTTCTTCATTGAGGAAGGGTGGTCGAAAACCGACGTCCAGCAATATCTGTGGCCCCGGCTCAACGCGCCCGCCACCAGCGCCACCGACCGCATGGCCCGCATCGGCAAGCCCGAAGGCATCTTGATCGTGGCCGCCGGAGGCGCCGGCATGGGAGCCAGCTGGCTCTTGCTACCCCACCTTGCTCTGGCCATAACCGAACCCGTCTCCTAGCCGCTCCTCGGACGCATGCGATGGGCTAGTCTGAAGCCATGACGACCCTTATTGGCCTCGACCCAACGTCGGGTCCGTTCGATCGCACCGACGACCACGATTTCTCTCCCCGACCAGCCAGCTTGGATGGGGCGGTGGTCGCTCTGGTGGCCAACGGCCTCGGCGAAGGAGAGATCTTCCTCGATGCCCTCTACGACGAGTTGGCCAAGCTGAGCGATCCGCAAGCCCCGCTGAAGGTGGTGAAGAGCTCAGTATCGATTCCGCCTGATCCGGGAGACTGGAGCCGACTCACCGAGGAGGCCACCGTCGCCATAACCGGATTCGGCGGTTGAGGCAGCTGTAGTGCCCGCAGTTTGCGGGACGCAGTGGAGTTGGAGTGGGCTGGCGTTCCCAGCGTCGCCATCGTCCATGAGGAGATGCGGGGATCGGCCCAGGCCATCGCCCGGGTTAGCGGATGTGCCGAATACGAGTTCCTCACCGTCGACTATCCATGGGTTCCCATCGCCATCTGGTCGAAAGAGGAGTGCCTGGACCTGGCCGAGATCATGGCCCCCAAGGTCTTGGCCGCGCTGACCGGCCAGAGCTGACCGTTACTTCGCTGAAGCGGAGTTGGTTGAAGAGATAGCGGCCGCGCCGAAGACACCAACCGCGGCGACCGCCGCGCCCAGCCAAAAGGCGTTGGCAAACGCCTCTCCCGTGAAACTCTCTCCCACGGCCAGCACCAGCACTTGGACGCCAGCGGCTGTCCCCAGGCTGGTGAGCGTCTGGAACATCCCGGTTGCTGCCCCCAGGCGGTCCATCGGTACTGCCCCCACCACCGACACCTGGTACGCCGGCCCAGCCACCCCCAGCCCTCCGCCGGCCAGGGCAAGGCCCAGCACGACCAGCACCACGGCATCGACCAGCGATCCCGCGGCAAAAGACACCATGGCCAACACCACCAGCACGCTTCCCAAACAGGACGTCCACCGCTCACCTTTGGTAGCGGTCAGCCGACCGCCCACCGGCGAGCTGAGGCTGAAGAAGACCAGGCGAACTACCAAAAACACGGTGGCGGCAGTCAGCGTGTACCCGTAACGCTGCTGCAAGATCTGGGGCGCAAGGATGAAACCACCCATATAGGCCGCGTTGGCCGTGGCCGAGGCCACCACTGGCCCGGCGTAGTTTCGAAGGCGGAACCACTCAAGAGGGACCATTGGATGAGCTGAGCGCCGCTCGATGGCTACGAACGTCCAGATGGTTGCCGGCACGAAGGCCAAGAGCACTATTGCCATTGGGTGGCTGAAGCCCAGTGTGGCGCCGCGGTCCAGAGCCACCATCAAGACGACTACCGCAGCAACCAGGCTGAGCGCGCCCGCGACGTCAACTGGTTTGGCCTCGCCAGCACGAGTGGGACGCACCACGATGGTGGCGGCGATCAAACCGAGCGCGGCGATAGGGGTATAGATCGCGAAAATTGCCCGCCAGCCCAGCGCATCCACCAGAGCACCCCCGGTGACCAAGCCGATGGCTGGTCCTCCTACTGCGGCGAACTGGAACCAGCCCATGGCCCGAGCCCGTTGATTCACCGGAAAGGCAGCCATCAATATGGCCATCCCGTTGGGGATCATCATGGCTCCACCCAGTCCGAACAACGCCCGAAAGGCAATGAAACTAAGGGCGTCCCACGCCAGCCCGCACACTCCCGTAGCTGCGGTGAACACCGTCAGGCCGAGGATCAGCATTCGCCGGTGGCCCCATGAGTCGCCCAGGGTTCCGAATACCGTGGTCCCCGCCGCCAACCCGAGAAATGGAGCAGAGACCGCCCACGACAACGTGGCATTGGTGGTGCCCAGATTCTCCGCGATGTCCGACAGCGAGGCCCCGATGATGGTCATTGTGGAGCCGAACACCACTTGGCCAGCGAGCAGGGTTACGAGCAGCCGCCAGGCGTACGCCGCATCGTGCGGCTGTTGATGAGTTGTTGGGGAGCTCAGTCTTTCAGCTCGATCAGGATCTCGTAGTAGGGCTCCGTGCCGGTATTGACTGCGGTCTCTATGCCGCCCTTGGAGATGAACATGGGCTGACCGGGGATTACGTCGCCTTCCACCAGGCCGGAGAATTCCCCGGCCGTGTCCGGCTCGAAGTCTCCGGCAATCTTGTCGCCTGCCACTTGAACCAGCACATAGTCGTGGTCGTGCCGGTGGAGATCAGACCGTTCGCCTGGGTCCAAGCGCATCTCCCAAATCTTCACCCGGTCGTTTTCCATCAGCAGCTTGGTGGCTACATCGCCCAATACTCGCTCTTCGCTCATACCTGCATCGTAGGCTCACGGCATGGCCAGCGCAGAACGCCCAGGAGTGCGGTATGCCATGTCGGAGATCGACGAGGAGGGAGAAGGACCGCGTCTGGCACTGTTGGAGGCCATTCTCGACGGGCCCACATTTGTCCGGCTGGAGCGAATCGGGGTGGGGAGCGGCTGGCGGTGTGCCGATGTGGGGGCGGGACGAGGCTCGGTATCAAATTGGCTGAGAGGTCGTGGTGCTGAGGTGATCTCGGCGGACATCATGCCCCGGTTCTTGAGCGGACCCGACGTTCGCACCCACGACATCTGCGACGGCCCGGTGGAGGAATCAGCCTTCGACTTGGTGCATTGTCGGGCACTATTAGCCCACGTTTCCGATTTTGATGCCGCCGTAGGCAATCTGGTGTCCTCAGCCCGTCCCGGAGGATGGGTAACGGTCGCCGAGCCTGACTACGGGACCATGATGGAGTGCGATCCCGACCATCCCCGGGCAGAGGTGTTTCGCCGTTTCCGCGAGCGGTCGGCTGCCGGTACCCGTATGGACGCGTTCGTTGGTCGCCGCGTCCACCAGGTGCTGGGGGGCATTTTGGAAGAGGTCTCGTCAGAAGGGCTGACCGACATTGTGAGCGGGGGTTCGCTACGGGCCCGGTACCGCCGTTTCACGATGGAGGTGGCCCGCCCGCTCAGCGCTCGACGCGACGATTACGACGAAGCCGACTACGACGAACTGTTGGCCTGCTTTGACGATCCCACCTTCCGCTACATCGATTGCCTGTGGGTTGCGGTCTGGGGAAAGAGACCCGCGGGGTAGGCGCGTGGTAAGCCATCGGGATGGCTCAAGAGCTCAATCACGATTTGCCCGACGGGATGACCGACTGGATCGCGGAGGCGGGTGGCGGTCGCATCACTCATTTGAAGCGCCACATCGCCCGGCGGGAGGCGTGGGTGGTAGATGTCACCCGCCCCGACGGATCGGTTGCCGAGTACTTCCTGCGCCTCGACCGTGAAGGAGATGGCAGCGGCACCCATTCGGTGAAGAGCGAGGCCAAAGTGCAGACCGCACTGGTCGAGACCGGCATGAAGGTGCCTGCTATCTGCGCCTGGAACGAGGATCTCCAAGCCGCGTTGCACGAGCGGATGCCGGGCCGGGCCGATTTGGACAACGCCGAACCTGAAGAGCAGGCCTCGGTACTCGAGGACTTCATCCAGCAGTTGGTTCTGCTTCACTTGCTCGACCCCGACTCGCTGGGGCTTGACCACATGCCCATACCCACCACTTCGGCCGAGTGCGCGCTGGGCGAAATCGACTTCGTCGAGCAGTTCCTCGGCGGCATGGTCACTGATCCGCTGTACACCTATTCGCTCCAGTGGATCAGGAACAATGTTCCCGAGCGCCTCGACCGCGTGAGCCTCTTGCAGGGTGACACCGGACCGGCCAATTTCATGTTCCACGAAGGGCAGGTAAGCGCCATCGTCGACTGGGAGTGGGCTCACTTCGGCGATCCCATGGAGGACTTCGGCAACATCTGCACCCGGGAGTTCTACTGTCCTTCGACCCCCGAAGAAGGTCTTGGCCCGCTCTTCCGTCGGTACGAAGAGCTGTCCGGAATCCCGGTACACCTCGACTCGGTTCGCTACTACCGGGTGCAGCAGTTCGTGCGATCCATCGTGTCACTGGCTCGCATAACGGTGATCAATGACCCCCAGATGCCCAACGCCATGAACTGGGCCTACCGCTACATCTGTGAGCGGGCCACCTGTGAGGCGCTGGCCGACGCTATTGGAATCGAATTGGAGCGGCCCGAGCTTCCTGATGTTGAGATGGCCAGCTCTCTTGAAGGTGTCATCATCAGCAACCTGCGAGAGGAAGTCCTGCCTGCGGTGGACGGCGACTTTCCCCGCCACCGGTTGGAACACGCCACCCTGTTGGTGGAGTGCCTAGACCGGCAGAAGCAGATCGGTCCCCAACTTGCAGCCATCGAGTTGGACGAGATCGCCGCTCTCACGGGTCGGCGGTCCGACACGCTTGAAGATGGACTGATGGCTCTGGACAAGGCCATCCAGGGTGGGGAAACAGAAGACGAGGCTGAGTTGCTCCGTTATCTAGCCCGCCGGGCCTGGCGGTTGGAGCATCTCTGGAAGCCGGTGGTGGACCTGTTTCCCGACCGGACCTTCTCGAGAATCGACTAGCGCCGGCTCATCATCTCGATCGCCTGAACGAGGTAGCCGTTGGGATCGGCCCGCTTGGCTTGGGCGGTCTCCTTCAGGGCAGGGGCGGCGAAACCTTCGAAGTCATCATTGCCCAGCTTGGCAATCAGCGCCTTGGCCACATCCGCCGGGTCCATGAACGCATCAGGAGGCTGGGGGAACGGGTCGTCGTTCCCCGGCTTCGGGGTGGAGAACTCGGTGGCGGTGGCCCCTGGGGTGAACAGATGGGCCCGAACGCCGGTCCCGGCCAGATCAAAATAGAGGCCTTCGGTGAACAGATTGAGCGCGGCTTTGGCCGCGGCATAGGCCCCGGTTCGAAACGCCATCGACTGCGTGCCCATCGATGACACGTTCACGATGGTTCCCGAGTCCCTTTCCAGCATGTGGGGCAACAGCGCCAGGGTGAGCCGGGCTGAACCGGTGAAGTTCACCGCCATCGTCTCGTCCAATTCCTCCGGGGTGAGGCGCTTCATCGACCGCCGCCGAGGGGCGCCGGCGTTGTTGACCAGCACGTCGATGGGACCCATCTCGTCCCAGGCGCGTTCGGCGAACGGGGCCACGCTGTCCAAGTCGGCCAGATCCAGCGTCCACCAGCAGCCATCACCGCCGACGTCTCGCACGTCGCCCAGAACCTGCTCGAGGCGGTCACCCCGGCGGGCGGCCAATCCCACGAACGCCCCACCCCGGGCCAGTTCAACCGCCAAGGCGGCCCCGATGCCCGATGAGGAGCCGGTGATCAGCACTCGTTGGCCGGTTGGTTCCCAGCTCATCCCGCGGTCATCCCGGCATCGATGCTCAGCACCGCTCCATGGATTCGATGGCCCTCATCTGAGGCCAGGTAGGCCACCAAAGAAGCAATGTCATCGGCTTGAGCCTGGCCGCGGAAGCCTAGGTAGCGCCCCATGAGCTCCGGATCAGGGTCTTCGGGAAAGGTGAACGTCTCCATCAAATTGGTTTCCACCCCGCCAGGGGCGATTGCATTGACCCGAACTCCAGTCTTCATCGTCTCCATGGCCATGGCCTTGGTCATCAATACCACCGCCCCCTTGCTGGCGCAGTAGGGCACGGTATAGGCCTGTCCCATCAGACCCGCGTTGGAGGCGATGTTCACAATGCAGCCATCCGTCGACTCCAGGTGGGGGAGCGCGGCTTGTGACATCCAGAACACCCCTTCAACATTCACCCCGATAATCAGATCCCACACCTCCTGATCCACGTGTTCCACCCGATGCCCCCGGGCCACCCCGGCGACGTTGCACAACACATCGAGGCGACCGTGGTCGGTCACCACAGAGGCCACGAGCTCATGGCAGGCGTCTCGGCTGCGCACGTCAGACACCACAGGATGGAACGCAGCACCCTCGTCCATCATCCCCGCAGTTTCCTCCAACCCAGCCGCATTGATGTCGCTGCCGACCACCACAGCCCCTTCGCCGGCCAGTCGCACTGCGGTGGCCTGGCCGATGCCCGACCCGGCTCCGGTGACCAAAGCCACTCTTCCCGAAAACCTCATCATCTTGCTCCCTGATCCTTTGCGGTGAATTAAGGCAGCCCGGCCCCGGGAATCTCCACTTGCACGGTCTCTATTCGGGCTTGGCCTAGGCCTTGCACCTCATCAGGATGGGATCCCGGTGCCGTGACCAAAAAGAGCGTGCGGCGGTCATCGCCGCCCAGCATGACGGCAAAGCAGTTGAGCTCCGTCTCCACCCGATGGGTGATCTCGCCTCCCTCAAGTACCCGCAGGGCGGCCCGGCCCACCGCATCGGCGTACCAGATTCCTCCCTCAGCGTCGTAGCAGCAGCCGTCGGGGACGGTCCCGGGCACCGCGGCCCACAGCCGTCGGTTCTCCAATCGGCCTTCGGGCCCGATGTCGAATGCCGTGAACTGGGTGCCAAAGCTCTCACCCACGATGAAGGTGGCACCGTCGGGGGTGATCACCGCGCCGTTGGGGAACAGCAGGTCGCCGGCCGAGGCTTCAGCGGTCCCGTCGGGCTGCACTAACGCCAGGGTGGCTGCGGCCACGTCTTCGCCGCCGTGCAGGTCGAACCCGAAGTTGCCCACATAGGCCCGTCCTTCCCCGTCCACCGTCATGTCGTTGCACAGCGAAGTGGCAATGCCGGAGAGGTCGGCGTGCTCGTGAAGGGCCACGCCGTCGTAGCGCATCACCCGGCGGTCTCGCATCGACACCACCAGCAAGTCGCCGTCGGGCATCCATCCCAATCCCGACGGCTGGCCAGGCACCTCGACGATCACCTCGACGGTGCCGTCCAACGAAGCGGCGTTCACCGAGTACTGATAGAAGTCTGAGAACCACAGGCGGCCGTCATGCCACCGGGGACCCTCGCCGAAGTCGATTCCACCGATGAACGGCTCGGGACTGGGAAGCATCTCCATGCCGGGGGACAATAGCGACTGTGAACGAACTCGCGGTTGCAGACCTCACCGACAAGCCATCTACCAGACCGGATTCCATTCAGCCGGAGGTAGGGTGAACTAGTGCTCCACTGGGCCAAGAGTCGAGTGATCAACTCGGTGAGCGGCATGTTCGCCCACGCAGAGATGCCCTTGAGACACACCCGAGATTTTCCCGGAGATCCGGGACTGTGCGGTCCCGGTTCAGTGAGCTGGCGGGTAATCGGCGACGTGAGTGTCTTCGTCGGCGGTATCCGGGCTCTGTTGATTCAGGCCGCCCATCCCGAAGTGGTGGCCGGGGTGGACGACCACAGCCGGTATCGCGACGACCCCTTGGGTCGCCTCAGCCGCACGTCGTTCTACGTCACATCGGCTACCTACGGCGCTTTGCCCGAGGTGGAAGAGGCCCTAGACCTGGTAAGGACGGCCCACCAAGGGGTGAGCGGCACCTCGCACCGGGGCCAGCCCTACAGCGCGTCGACTCCAGAGCTTGCCGCGTGGGTCCACAACTCATTGACTGACTCTTTCCTCGAGTCCTACCGGCGCTTCGGCGGTCGCCTCAGCCCCGCCGAGGCCGACCAGTTCGTGGTCGAGCAATCCCAGGTAGGGGAGATGCTGGGCGCGGCGCCGTTGCCCACAACCGCGGGAGCGCTTCGGGAGTGGATCACGGGGCATCCTGCGCTGGCGCCGAGCCCGGGCATGCGGGCCGCGGTCAGCTTCCTACGAAGTCCTCCGATTCCCGCGGCGCAGAAAGCGGGATACCAGATCCTAATGAACGGGGCCATCGCCACCATCCCCCGAGAGCTCACCTCGATCTTGGGGCTGACCACGGTTCCCGGGGCGCGAGTCAACAGCACGGCGATGGTCCTGGGACTGCGGCGCATCATGAAGAACAGCCCCGCCTGGCAGGCCGCCTTGGAGCGATGCGGCGTGCCCTATGACCGGCGACTGTTTAGAGACAAAGCCGTCTAGGCGGCCAGCAGTCCGGCCAAATTCTCCCGCATTATCAGGCGGATATCACTTGGCGGGAGACTGGATAGCCCCTCGGCGAACTCCAGCGGCTGGGCGAGGCCTTCGGCGTGGGGCCAGTCGGAGCCGAACAGCACTTGGGATACCCCGATAGAGCGGGCCAGATCGGCCACCGGCTCCTCGTGGTGGGGCGAAACGAACACATGGCGGCGGAAGATGTCGCTGGGCTTTTCGGTTAGGGGGCCTCGCAGCCACGGACCGTTGCGACCCATGCGGTTCATTTTGTTCATGGCGGCCATCAGGTAGTCCACCCACAGGCTGCCGTTCTCCACGCTCATCACCCTTAGGTTGGGAAACGCGGTGAACAAATTGGCGTAGATCAGGGCGGCGATCGTCTCCATGATTGGGCGGTCGCCGTAGAAGCAGGTCCATTGCAAGGCCGACTGGCGGTGCGAGGGGGGATTGGGCTCTTCTCCCCAGTGCACCGACATCGACTGGTTGTAGCCCGATTCGCCGATGTGAAATCCGACCACTGCTCGGGCCTCGTTGATGCGGGCCCAGAAGGGGTCGAACATCGGATCGGCCAGATTCCGGCCGGCTGCGGGTCCCGGGCGTAGCGAAACGACCCGAGCTCCCCGGTCCAGTGCCCATTCCAACTCGGCCACCGCTCGGTCGGGATCGACCAGCGACAGCAGGGGAGGGGCATGGATGCGGCCATCTCGATTGAGGCCCCACTCGTCGTCCAGCCAGCGGTTGAAGGCGGAGAGGTTGGCGTAGAGGAGGCCAGGGTCGTCAACCATGTAGTGCTCCACGCACACCGCCAGGGTGGGGAACAACACCGCAGCCTCGATGCCTTGATCGTCGAGCACCTCCACCCGAGCCGAGCGTGTCACATATTCCGGGCGATGAGGCTCAGACACCCGAGTACCCCTGATGTTTGCACCGCCCTCCCCTCGCTTCATGGCTTGCAGCATTTCCCGCAGCATTCCCGGCCGCGGAGCGGTGTCGAAGTTGCGGTGTTCTAGGAAGGTAAACCGCTGGTCGCCGATGTACACCTCCTCGGTGCCATCGGTCTCGATCACGGGCCTTACCGCCTTCTCGGCGAATGCCGGATCGATATAGCGGGTAAAGGCATCTCGGGGTTCGTAGTAGTGATTGTCGGCGTCGAACGCCCGAAATCCCAGATCCATGCCCACAGGTTAGGGCGGGCCGAGGCGGGCAAGTAGGGTAGCCCGGGCAAACACCGCCCGATCACCGAAGGAGACGCTGAGATGGGACGGCTGGACGGCAAAGTAGCGATAATCACTGGAGCAGCTCGGGGCCAGGGCGAGGCCGAGGCCCGGCTTTTTGCCTCCGAAGGGGCCAAAGTTGTGCTCGGGGACGTTCTCGACGACGACGGCGAGCAAGTAGCGGCCAGTATCGGAGCGAACGCCCGATATGTGCACCTGGATGTTTCCCAAGAGGCCGACTGGGACGCGGCTGTAGAAGCGGCCGCCAGCATGGGCTCGTTGAGTGTCCTGGTCAACAACGCCGCCATCCTGCGGCCCGCGGCCATCGAGGAAACCACCCTCGACGACTACATGGCGGTCATCAACGTCAACCAGGTGGGCACCTTTTTGGGTATGAAGGCGGTGTTGGAGTCTATGAAGATGGCCGGCGGGGGCTCCATCGTGAACATCAGCTCCATCGACGGCCAACAGTCCAAGAACGGCCTCATCAGCTACTCCGCCTCGAAGTTCGCCATCCGGGGCATGACCAAGACCGCGGCCATCGAGTGGGGCCGATTCGACATCAGGGTCAACTCCATCCACCCCGGCGGGGTGAACACGCCTATGGGCAACCCGAGGAATGATCCGCGGGCCGAGAAGGAGCCCTACATCTACCACCCCATTTCCCGAGTTGGTGAGCCCATCGAGATCGCCTACGCCGCCTTGTTCTTGGCCAGCGACGAATCGTCTTACGTTACTGGTGCCGAGCTGAACGTGGACGGCGGCTGGCGAGCCGGGCTGGTCACTCCCGGCCTTCCCGGCACTGATCACGTGGTCGACTACGGCTACGACACCGACTGACGATCATCCATTTCCTGCCCTCACTTTGAGCGAAAAACCTCTCTGGGAAGCCCCCAGCGCAGCGCCTAGCCCCGATTACGGCGCCGGGGCCGACCGCCTGGCTTTGACCGAAGCAGCTCGTCGAGTGCTGAACGCGGTGCGGGTCACTACGGTCACCGGGGATTCCCTCACCGAGGCCACTGAGCTACTGGAACGAGCCGCGACCTTGGTGGAAGCGGAGCAGATGAAGGGGCTCCACCAACAAGGGGTGATGGGGGAGCTGACGGCCAATTTCGAATCCCGCGATCCCATGGCGTTCTTTCCCTTCAGCCCCATCATCGGCCGGTTGAACCCGGCATCCCCGCCAGTTGAGTTCTGGGCGGAGGGAGAAGAGGTTCATGGAATAATGAACCTGTCTCCGGTCTATGCCGGCCCTCCCGGCTTGGTCCACGGCGGGATCATCGCCGAGATCTTCGATGAGCTCTTAGGGGTGGTCAACGTGGTCAACAACAAGGGCGGCTACACCGGTACGTTGACGGTGGTCTATCGGCGTCCCACGCCTCTGTTGAGGGAGATCAAGCTCCGAGCCTGGCCCTCTGGCACCGAAGGCCGCAAGCTGTACGCCTCCGGTGAAATGGTGTGCGACGGAACGGTGACCGCCACCGCTGACGGCGTCTTTATTCGGGCCAACCGGCAGCTCTATGAAGATCTAGAAACCCCACAGGAGAACCCATGACTGACACCGGCTTTGAAACCAGCGCGGCGGTTCAAGAACTGCTCGACACCATGAAGGGACTCGATCAGGAGTTTCTCTCCGGTCCCAAGGCGCTGGCCGACGATCAGGCCGTGTTGGAGGGCTACCGGTGGATCTTCTCCATCACACAGGTGGCATTGGACGTTTACGTGTGGGCCGATACCAACCGGCCCCGGTTCACCGAGATTGTGGGCCCGTACAAGAAGTGGGGCGGCGACAACTCCGATGCGTTCTACTTCATGACCCGAGTCGACCCCTCCCGCACGTACCGGGTGACCGTGGATCCTGGTGACGCGGTGTACCTGTCGCTCACCGTGTACGGCGGCCCTGCTGACGGCCGCTATTCCGAGCGCATCGTCGGGACGCTCAACACCACCCAGATGACGCCCAATTCCGACGGCACCTACGAGATGGTGGTCAGCCCCAACGACCACGACGGCAACTTCCTGAAGTTGGCTCCCGACGCCGTGGTGGCCTGCACCCGCGACTACATGAACGACCCCGTCAACGGCGAGAAGGCCCGTTGGCGCATCGAGTGCTTGGATCCGGCCCCGCCGTGGGGCGATGTGCACACCGATGCCGAGGTGGCCCGGCGCTTCCAACATGCCACCACCTGGGTAAAGGAACAGGCTGCCATGGTGCCTATCCCGCTGGGCACGCTCAACCACATCGATGATCCCTTTCCGGTGCCCACCGAGACCTTCGGCTGGGCCGCGGGGGACGCCTCCTACGCCATGGGAGCGTTCGAGCTCGACGACGACGAGGCCCTGGTATTGAAGGGCCGCTCACCGGAGTGCGTCTTCTGGAACATGTGCCTGTGGAACCAGTTTTTGCACTGTTTCAACTACGACTACGACGATGTCACCACCAATGGTTCCAAGGTGGAGTTGGACTCCGACGGGTCGTGGACCATCGTTATCGCGGCGAACGATCCAGGGGTGCCCAACTGGGTGTCCACCCAGGGCCGGCCCCACGGACGCATCTGGTTCCGCTGGTTCCTGCCCGAGCAGACCCCCGACCCGATCAGCGCCGAGGTGGTGAAGCTGGCCGAACTGAGCTAGTGCGCTAGCTCTACCGAGAAGCGGTCGGTATAGAAGCTAGTGCTCTAGTTCGACGGCAAAGCGGTCGGTATAGAAGCTGAGCGCTTGGCGGCGCTCTTGGGCCGTCATTTCGAAGTCGGCCAGGTCGTAGATCACCCGACCGTGCTTTCCCCGAGGATGGTCAGCCATGTAGGCGTCCATGGCCGCCCTGACGCCCGAGGTGAACGGCTGGTCGGCCAGCTTGTAGATGCGCTCCACCATGGCCACGTC
>JAJDTA010000119.1 GCA_022827405.1 Acidimicrobiia bacterium | reverse complement strand
CGGCGGGGGCGGCGGAATGGGCCCCTACCACCTCCAGGACACCGACGAGTTCCTGCGGGTGCTGCACCTCAATGTGCTGGGCACCATGCTCACCGTCAAGCATTCGGTACCCCGGATGAGGGCCGCCGGGGGCGGGTCGTTCGTGGGCATGTCCTCGATCGCCGGTCACGTGACCCACATGTACTTTGGGGCCTACACCCCCGGTAAGGCGGGCATCGAGGCCATCATGCGCAACGCAGCCGACGAGTATGGCGCGGCCAATATCAGGTTCAATGCCATCCGCCCCGGCTTCATCGCCACCGAGATCATGGAGGGCATCCCCCGAGACGGCGAGGTGTACGACAGCTACATCGACAACACCCCCATGGCCGACGTGGGGTACCCCGAGGACGTGGGCCACCTGGCCCGGTTCCTGATCGGTCCCGAGTCCCGATGGATCACCGGGCAGTGCATCAACATTGACGGCGGGCACAGCCTGCGGCGAGGTCCTTATTTTGGCTCCTTCATCGAGCCCGCGTTGGGCCGTGACGTGATGCTGGGGGACATGCCGGGATCATGAACGGCCAGAGCGGCTCAGCGGGCGCCGAAAGAAGGGGAAGCCAGTGAAGTACTACGCCGCGGTGATGTTTGAGGACACCGATCAGTTGGTGGACATCGCCCGGGCCGCGGAGGCTGAGGGGTTCACCGGGGTGGCCCTGGCCGACCACGTGGCCGTGCCCGCCGGGTTCGCCTCGGTACACCCGTCGGGCGAGAACCCCTTCAGCCACACTTCACCGTTTGCCGATCCGCTGATCACCGCGTCGGCCATGCTGAGCGCCACCACCACGCTGGAGGTGCTCACCTACGTGTACATCCTGCCCATGCGCGACCCGTTCTCGGTGGCCAGCCAAGTGGCCACATTGTCGCTGCTGTCCAACAACCGGCTCCGACTGGGCATTGGGGTGGGCTGGCTGCGAGAGGAAATCGAGTTGATGGGGGTCGACCCCCGTACCCGGGGGCGGCGCACCGACGAGATGATCGAGATCTGCCGCCGCTTCTGGAGTGACGGCACCGCACAGTTCCACGGCGAGTTCTTCGATTTCGGCCCCACTGGCATGTATCCCCAGCCCGAGGCGCCGGTATCGGTGTGGGTCGGAGGTAAGTCAGAGGCTGCTCTGGCCCGCGCGGTGCGCAACGACGGTTGGCTGGGCATGAACTACGACCTGTCTGAGATCCACCGCCTGCTCGACCGCCTGGGCGAGCTGCGCAAGGAGGCCGGCAAGGAAGACGGTCCGTTCGAGACGATGGTGATCCCTAACGCCGAACCGTCTCCCCGGCTGCATGACAAGATGAACGAGCACGGGGTCACCTCCACCATCGCCATGCCCTGGTACCCCGGCGACCCGACTCACGCATCTATCGAGGCCAAGCGGGACGCCCTCGGTCGTTTCGCCGACACCTTCATCCGGCGCTGAATCCGTGACCAACAGCTCCGCACCACCGCTGGCCAAGGGCTCGGTGTCGCTGCGGCTGTATCCCCACGACGGCCCCGCTGCCGAGCAGCTAAACGAGGTGCGCGAACTGGCCCGGCGAGCGGTGGAGGTGGGCTACGACGGGGTAATGGTGTCGGAGCACCACGCCGGATTCCCAGGGTATTTTCCCAATCCACAGCAGATGGCCGGATTCCTGCTAGCGGCCATGCCGTCTGGATGGGCTGCGCCGTGCCCTCTGCTGTTGCCAATGAAGCCTTACGCACTCATCGCTGAAGAAGTGGCTTGGCTGGCCGCGGCGTTTCCCGGCCGGGTGGGTGCAGGGTTCGCCTCGGGGGCGCTGCCCGTGGACTTTGAGCTTGCTGAGGTGCCGTTCGAAGAGATCACACCGCGGTTCAAAGAAGCCCTACCCCTGGTAGTGGCCGCGCTGCGCGGGGAGGCCGACCCTCCGCTGGCCAGCGATCGGGCCATCGCCGCTTGCACCGACCACCCGGTGCCGATGGTGGCGGCCGCCCAGTCGCTCGCCGCCGTCCGTCGGGCGGCCAGGCTCGGGCTGGGAATCCTCTACGACAGCCTCCAAGCCACAGACCACGTGCGGGCGCTGTCGGACGCCTACGACGAGTCCGGGGGGACCGGCCCCAAGATCCTGATTCGCCGAGTATGGATCGGCGGCCCTCCTGGCGAGGCCGTGGACAAACAGCTCGACTTATACCGGACTTACACCACCGAGGGCACCATGGCCCGCTGGGACCAAGGTGCCAACACCGTGCTGGCCGCCGACGGCGCCGAGGCCGCCGAGCAATTGCACGCCGAGATGGCTGCCACCGGCACCGACACCATCAACATCCGCATCCACGTAGTCGGCCTGTCACCCGCCTACATCCGCGACCAACTCGACCTCCACGGCCAACTCGTGGGACCCCTGAAGGGGATGATCTCCGGTTCGTAGCGCCTCGCCTGAGCGTCGGATGCTCTCGCTTTATTGCTTCTTGACGACGAACGTTTTCGCGGCCTTGTCATGCCAGCCCTGGCGGTCTCGATCCCACACGAGGGAGAGGTAGCAAAGCAGCACCAGAATCTCTCCAACGTAAGGAACAAACCATGTTGGAAGACCCAGAATGAATGGCAGCGCCCAGCGACCTAGTGAACTGCCCCACGTCGGAGGCCGGCCCCATTCAGGCTGGAAGAGGTCGTCGGCTCGAACCACCTGGATTCTGGCGATCATCTTTCCGGGTGTTTGGCCCCTTGTGGCGGTGAATCCGATCTCGTAGAGGGCTGCGAACACGGCAATCAACCAGCCCACTGATTCGATGCTCTCGGTGTATCCCTGCATGTGGTCGAAGAACTCGTCGGCAGTATCGGAGGCAGTCATCTCGTCGATTGGTATCGGCTTCACATCGAGTTGGTGGAGCACGTACAGAAAAGCAAGGGAGAGTGCCAGCCAAATGAGGGTATCGACGACCCGGGCACCGAATCGGGCAAATCGAGTAGCCAGTTCCTGGGACTGGTGAGAATCCGGGGTGCTCTGGTCGGGTTGAGTCGATGTCTGAGGTGCTGGCGGGACTGTTCGGCTCTTCGGCGGTTTTAGATTCTCCGCCCCGGTTAGGTGGTCCAGCGATTGGACCCCGTCGTCGGCCACATACTCTGTCCACTTCTCGCCGTCCCACCATCGGTACTCATGGCGGGTGGTGGGATCCGACTCCCAAGCGGGGTTGCTCATGCGGAGGTCAGGCTAACCGGTGGCTGTCCGCCGACCCGTGGCTCTGTCGGCGTAGACCGAGGTGACATCGGCGTTAGCTGCCTTGTGGATAGCGCGCCTGAGGGACAGGTTTGAAGAGATTGTGGGGGTCGCTGATGACCACGGTCTTCAGCATTTTGTCCCACACCGTCTGATTGCGGTCGTTGTTCAGCAGGACGATGCCGTTGACGATTATCCAGATGATGCCCAAGAGAAAGACACCGGACAAGAAGAAGATGACCACCGCCTTCAAGACCAAGTCGCGCAGGGCCATCCATCCCCAATCGGCAGCTCTGCGGCTTTCGAGCCGGATCACTCTCATTTTCAAAACTTGCTTGGCTGGTGACTGGCCGCGGGAGTAGACGATCAGAGACCAGATCAGCCACCCGATCACCAGGGTTACGACGGCCAGCAGGAGTTCAAGCAAAAGGGCCCCGAATCGCTGCCCTCGGGAGGCCAGCATGCGCGACAGATCGGGCTGCTCGATGCCTAAGTGGCTTTCCAACTCCTCTGAAGTCGGGCCAGTAGGCGGTGGTGCTGAGGGGGGCGTCTCCAGGGGGAACCCTGCCTCAGCGGAACTGACGGGATCGACGGACTGGACTCCGTCGTTGGCGACTTGGTCGGTCCACTGCTCACCATCCCACCAGCGGTACTGGTGGCGACCAGTGGGATCTGGCTCCCAGGACGAAACACCCATAGCGGCCTCAGGCTAGCCGTGGGCTGGCAATTCGACACTTGCCAGCTCGGGGTTTGGTTGTCGGGATTGCCTCTCCAGCGAAGAATGCCGGGCCGACAAATGGCGTGGTCACGGTTCAGATGGGGGCCAATAGTCCAGCTAGTCGTTTGTCCCAGTCTGCGATAAGGAGCGGGGACGGTCGAAGAGGTAGTTGGGGTCGTGAACCACCACGGTCTTTAGCATCATGTCCCATAGTGCTTGATTCCGGCTGCTGACTAGCAGGGCGATTGCGTTGGCCAATAGCCAGAGAATGCTGAGTCCGGGAAAGATCAACTCCAAAGGAATGCCAATCAGCATGGCCAGCACAAAGTTACGCAGAGCCATCCATCCCCAGTGTACGGCTCTGCGCTCTTCCAACCGCACCACTCTCATTTTGAGCAGTTGTTTGGCCGGGGTCTGGCCGCGTGCCCAGACGATAAGAATCCAAATGAGGTAGCCAATGCCCAGGGTCACGATTGTCAATGGAATTTCAAGCAGATACGCCCCGAACCGCCGGCCCTTCGATGCCAGCATCGAAAGTGGGTCGGGGGTCCCTGACCCAGAATCGGGCATTAACACTCCCGGGACCGAGCCCGGAGGTGGAGGCGGCGATGGTGGCGCATCGCGAGGGAGGTTTGCCTCGCTAGAGGTGATTGGATCGACTGACTGAGCGCCGTCGTCGGCTACTTGGTCTGTCCACTCTTCGCCATCGAACCAGCGGTATTGGTGGCGGCCGGTTGGGTCGGGCTCCCACGAAGAAACGCTCATGGGTGCGCAGGTTAGTAGTTGGCAGCGGCATCCTGATACCGACAGGGTGATGGGGATGACGCCTTATGACGAGTTCTCCATGTTGGGCGACAATGCCTCTGAAGTGGGGATGGATTGGAGCGGGCCGCCGGCGGTGGAGCGCCGCCGGGTGGAGTTGCCCAGTGGGCTTGGGTTGAGCGCCATCGTGTGGGGAGACGGTCCGGCTCGGGTGGTGTTCCTGCACGGGGGCGCCCAGAATGCCCACACTTGGGACACGGTTGTGCTGGCTCTGGGGGAACCCGCTGTTGCGATAGATCTGCCCGGTCATGGGCACTCCGACTGGCGACCTGAGCACGACTATTGGCCGCCGTCGATGGCCGACGATGTGGCGGTGGCCATCGGGGAACTGGCCCCCCAGGCTGAACTGGTGGTGGGAATGTCGCTCGGCGGTCTGACCGCCATCTGCTTGGGAGCTCGCCACCCGGAGCTCGTGCCGTCGCTGGCGGTGGTGGACGTGACTCCCGGCACCGACCACGCCAAGGCTGAGCCCATTGTGGAGTTCATCTCCGGACCCCAGACCTTTGAGAGCTTCGACGACATCTTGGGTCGGACCATGGAGTTCAACCCCACTCGCAGTGAGTCGTCGCTGCGGCGGGGCATCATCCACAACGCCTTCGAGCGGGATGACGGAAGCTGGACTTGGCGTTGGGATCCGGTCCGAGACTGGAAGATGGACGATCCGGCCAAACCAAGCAGCGGCAGCCCGGAGTTCTCCGACCTGTGGTCCGCGGTGGATGCGCTGACATGCCCGGTGGTGCTGTATCGGGG
>JAJDTA010000153.1 GCA_022827405.1 Acidimicrobiia bacterium | reverse complement strand
CACTCTTTCCCTACACGACGCTCTTCCGATCAATGCACTCGCTCCCCCGAATGAACCCCGACGAACACACCGGCTTGTTGGACAGCTCGCCAATGCACTCGCTCCCCCGAATGAACCCCGACGAACACACCGGCTTGTTGGACAGCTCGCCTATGCACTCGCTCCCCCGAATGAACCCCGACAAACACACCGGCGAACCAATATTTTTCTCGCACACCGCCGCGCCTCTGGTCTTGGGAACAAGGTCGTAACCGGCATCGCACGACGCTTTGCCGTGGTCGGTGGTGGTGGTCTTTGAGCACTCCGTCTCGTCGGCGCTCAGCGAGTATCCGTCCGGGCAAACTGTTTTGGCCTCCGGAGGATGCGCCGAAGCGGCGGGCACAGCAACAGCGCTCAACAAAACAACGAAAACAGCGGCAACAGCAAAGAGCCCCCAGACACCCCGCCGCCCCCCGGAAGCGGGAATCTTGGCGGTTTCGCTCGAGCGGTCGGACTTGGCCAGTGCAGACATGGGGCGGCTCTCCTCAGCAATGGGGATACGGGCGGATACATGCCGTTATCCGCCGTGTCCAAGCCCCTGCCGATCCGGATGGGATCGCTGTGAGTACGGGTTTGAAAGCCCCGTCCATCTGGAGATTCGCGGGACTATGACCGGCGAGCAGGTAATCGGATTCCCTTGCATCTGAGGGCACGGCGACCGCTGGACCGATACCAGCCCCGAGCCGATCGGTGCTGCCCGTGCCACAGGATCCCTCCTTTCCTGACGGGCGCGCCCATCTGGTTGCGAAGCGGTTTTGGCAGGTCAAGCAGACAGTCGCCTATCCGAGAGCATCGCTGTGCGGGCTCGCGTCCGGGCTTGGCTTGACAAGCATTCTCTACCTGAGCTAAGCAATAACGGCATTTATCCGTCGCGAGGAGCGTTTCCGCTTCGGCGGGTTTTTTTGGTTTTTGGTTAGAGTTGGGTTGTGGATTTCGGCTAGGAAACCGGCGATGAAGCACCCCCCCCCCAGGCCATGTGCTCGCATAGCGGCTCAGGCGGCAGTGCTGGCCGGAGCTTTTGCTGCGTGGATGGGCTGATAGCTCAGGCCGAAACCGCGGCGCTGTCCGCCAACACCCGCAAGACCTACAAAACCGGATGGAACAGCTGGGCACGCTGGGCGGACGCCAGCGGGCGGCCGGTATCACCCCCCTCTGTCGAGGACATTCTGCGCTGGCTGGTCAGCCTCCATATGGAAGGGAAGAAGCCGGCCACCCTGCGTACCTATTTGGCCGCCGTCGCCTACGAACTCCGCGGCAAGCGGGGGACCAACCCGGCCCGCGACCTGCGGGTACGGCTCGTTCTGGCCGGGCTGGCCCGGGATGCCGCTGAACGGGGCGTCACCACCCGCCAGGCCAGCCCGCTGCGCTGGGAGCACGTACAACAAGTCGCTTACGCCGCCCCGGCACCGAGGCGCAACCAGCCCGGCGGGAGGCTGGAATCTCGCGAACATGCTCAAAAGCGCGCCGACATCGACATCGCCATGGTCGCCGTCGCCCACGACGCCGCCTTGAGATGCGCAGAGCTGTTGGCCCTGACCTGGGGGGATTTTGAACGCCCCGAGGGCGAAGGGCTGGCCACGATATGGATCGGCCGCTCCAAAACCGACCAGACCGGCGAAGGCGCAGCCGTTCCCATTTCCGAATACGCAGCGCAGGCCCTCGAACGCCTGAGGCCAGCAGGCTCCGATCCCGACACCCGCATTTTCGCTTTCTCGCCCAGCACTGCCCGTCGGCGCATCAAGGCCGCAGCAAAAGCCGCCGGCATCGACCCCGCCGGCATCTCCACCCACTCCCCGCGGGTGGGCATGGCCCAAGACCTCATCGCCTCAGGCACCGACTTGGGCGGACTCATGCTCGCCGGCCGATGGCACACCCCCCAGACCGCTGCCCACTACGCGCGGCGCATCCAAGCCCAACACACCCCCGCCGCCCAACACCTCAAAAGCCAGATCCCCACGAAAACGGGCGAGCCCGAAATCGGCGAAATCTGCGGATCAACCGCCGCGGATCCTCAACGGCGAGCCGCATAAGGCGCTGCGACAATCACCAGCGATCTCGATCTGAAGCCCAGAGGATGAGGCAAAACCATCTCAGGCAACCAGGCGACACATCCCCCGTAGCGGATCTGCTCTAGCTTGATCAGCCCAGGATCATCTCTGCGCAGCGCTGGAGCACGGGACGTTGGTCAATGCTTCCGTCGGCCTGGGCGGCGTGAACCCGATGGCGCAAGGCGTCGAGATCGTCGAGGTCGGCCAGCACCCCCTCCACGTCGATCAGACCGCTCTCCACATCGTTGAGCAGTGCTTCCCAGGCTTCCACCGCAGGGCATATTACCGACCGCAACAATGGGTCTGGGCGATACAGTGGCGGCGGGCCGCTAGCTCATCAGGTAGAGCAGGAGACTTTTAATCTCAAGGTGCTGGGTTCGAGTCCCAGGCGGCCTACCACTCAATGCCGCTCTTGGTACTACGCTGATGGCATGCATCGTCTGATCGCTTTGTTCGCCACCTTCGCTCTGTTGTTCGCAGCCTGCGGCAACGATGACGCCGATCCGGCCGCCGAAACCGAACCAACCGAGACCGTCGTCGCGGAGGAGCCCACACCGGTTTCCACACCGGCACCGGTAGACGACACACCCTCCGACGATGAGCCCAGCGACGAGGAGCCCGCACCGGATCCCGTCGATGAGCCCACCCCGGCCCCCGTCGTGGAGCCCACCGAAGCCCCCGAGCCCACGGGCGAACCGCTGGAGCGCCCCGAGCCCCTCGACTTCAGCAATCCGGCGTTCAGCAGCGCCGACAAGCTCACCACCGCAGGACTCGGGGCGATGTTCTTCGGCATGACCCCCGACCAGGCCAGCGAGCTGCTCCCCACCCTGTGGACCGGCGGTCCTGAGGACGGCACTCCCCGCTGCTACCTGCTTGCCCCGGCCAACGGGCCCGCGGGTGTGGTGGTCACCATCTACAACAGCTCCATCGAGCGGGTCGACATCACCAACCCGAGCATCTCCACCCGGTCGGGGGCCAGCGTGGGCAGCACCGAGGCCCAGCTCCATGAGCTGTTCGGGGCACGGCTGGTGGTCTCCCCCTATGCCGACGGCAGTGGCAACTCGATCCAATACGTCCCGGTTGACGAAACAGATGTCGACTACCGAGTCATCTTTGAGACCGACGGCGCCACGGTGACCTCCATGCGGGCCGGCCGGCTTCCCGCGGTGGCACCAGCCGAACCCTGCACCTGATCTACCGGAGTTGGACTCCTAGTCCAGCCCTTTAGCTCCCCTCGGAGCTGGATTCCTAGTCCAGTTCTTCGGGCATCAGCACGAATTCGGGGTAGGCCTCGATCCCCAGTTCGGCGACGTCTTGGCCCATGCGCTCGACGTCGGCTGACACCCGCAGGCCCATCACCAGGTCCAGCGCCTTCCACACCACCAGCGACGCGATGAACACGAAGGCCCCGATCGACACGATGCCCAGAAGCTGAATGTGGAATCGGCCGCCGGCGGCAATGGTCACCGCCAGAGTTCCCCAAATGCCGGCCACGAGGTGGGCGGGAATGGCGCCGACCACATCGTCGATCTTGACCATTTCCAGCACCTTGATGGCGATGGTGCAGAGCAAACCGCCGATGGCGCCGATGATCATCGCCCACCAGTGGTCCACCATGGTGGGGCCAGCAGTGATGGCGACGAGTCCGGCGATGGCCCCGTTCAGACCGGCGAAGAGGTCGATCCTCCCCAAGATCGAACGGGAGACGGCCATGGCTGCGATCACCCCGGCAGCCGCGGCCAGATTGGTGTTGACCAACACGATGGTCATCGCCACCGCATCGCCCGGGGTGCCCAGGGCGAGTTGGGAGCCGCCGTTGAAACCGAACCAGCCCAGCCACAGGATGAACACGCCCAAAGTCACCACCAGCACGTTCGAGGGCGGGGTCGTCTTCACGCTGCCGTCGGCTTTGAACTTGCCCAGGCGGGGGCCCACCACCAGCACTCCGGCCAGCGCCGCCCATCCCCCGGTGCCGTGGACGATGGTGGAGCCGGCGAAGTCCTGGAAGCCCTCTTGGGCCAGCCAGCCGCCTCCCCAGGTCCAGGAGCCCACGACGGGGTAGATGAACGCGGTCAAGACGAGGGTGAAGGCGAAGAACGACCACATCTTGATGCGCTCGGCGATGGCCCCCGACACGATGGATGCGGCAGTAGCAACGAACACCATCTGGAAGAACCAGTCGGACATCACGGCATAACCGTTGTCCACCACGCTGTCTAACGCGCCCAGGTCCCCGTCTAGCAGGGCTTTCTCAGCGGCCGACGGCCCGTAGAGGAAGTCGAAGGAGCCGAAAATGTCACCCACATCGACGTACATGATGTTGTAGCCCACGATGAAGTAGGCCAAACCGGCGATGGAGTAGATGCCGATGTTCTTGAGGCAGATCATCGAGGCGTTCTTGGTGCGAACTGCGCCGGACTCCAACATCGTGAAGCCGGCGCACATCCACATCACGAGCGCACCCCAGATCAGGAACGCGAAGGTGTTGAAAACAAATTGATCTGGGAGCTCTACCATTGCTGAAGTTTAGAGGAAAGACACTGGGGGCCGACGTAGATCGGTGAGCGCTCGCAACACCGAATAGGCAGTGACCGCGCTTGTGCGGGGGTTGTCGGGCGAGGCGGCGTTCTCGAAGGAGAGTTCATAGGTGCCCGCCTCCCCCGAGGCCCTCACCACGTGTCGCACCCCGGTGGCCGCCGGATCGCCCACCATCTTCACCCGCACCCGATCGAACCCGACCGTGGCCAGCGACAAGGTGGCCGTCACGTTGGCCGATTCCGGGAAGCGCCCACAGGCCTCCCGGGCCGGACCGTCGAACACCGTCACCGGCTCGGACCCGTCGGCCAGAGCACTCAGCACTTCGTCTTCCATCCATGGGCGGCTCAGCGCAGCCGCGGGCTTCGTGCTGGTGATGGCCACGTTTTCCAGCGGCCCGAAGAGCATGGCGGCCCGCAAGATATCCAAGCCGCCGATTGCCCCCGTGCAGAGAAACAGGCGCCCGCCTTCGGCTTGGCGCAACCGTGCTTCCAGATCCTCGTCGGCCAAGGCGCCGATGCTCACCACCAAAAGGTCGGTACCCGCCTCCCTCACCGCCACCCCGTGCTCTCGGAGGGCTCCGTGGCCGGCTGCTTCAACCACCACAGCGGATCGGGACAACAGGGAATCGCGATCTTGCACCCCTAAGGGATGGTCCACAAAAGGGTCGAGAACCGCGGTCAGCTCCACCTGGTCGACGGCCCCCGCCTCCAGTTCCCGGGCCACCACCGAGCCAATGGCACCGCAACCGATCAGGCCGACTCGAAGCATCGAGTCACAATACCGGGTGCGACAGCCGGCACTCTTGCCTCCTTAT
This sequence comes from Acidimicrobiia bacterium, assembly GCA_022827405.1. Lineage (GTDB taxonomy): Bacteria > Actinomycetota > Acidimicrobiia > Acidimicrobiales > Bin134 > Poriferisocius. The sequence continues at coordinate 19,931 of JAJDTA010000153.1, read as the reverse complement.
TCACCCCTGGTTGGTAGCCTGTGGACATGGGCTGCGTAACACCGGGCAACGTGGCAGGCTGACCGACGTGAACGGTGACGTGCGAGTTCGATTGCCGGCGGCTCGCGAATACAGCCGCATGGCCGACATAGCCGTCGTCCACGCCGCCACCCACTTGGGATTCTCCCCCGGCGATATCGCCCACCTCAGTCAAGCCATCAACGAGGCGGTGCTGCTGTTGCTCGACCCCGAGCAGCCCGGCGGTTCATTGGCCTTTGATCTTCAGAGCAAAGCCGGAATCGTGACCGTCGAAGCCCATATAGAGCAGCGAAACTGCAGGCCGATCCCCCACGACAGGATCGACCGGTTCGAGTCAACCGCCGGGTCGCTGGTTGACTCGTGGAAGCTCGACCCCGACGAGCACCGCATCTGGTTGCAGAAGTCGGTCTGAATCAATACTGGCGTGGGCCGCCTTCATCGACCGGTGGAGCCGAATCCCCCCGACCCCCGGGAAGACGGGGGCAGTTCCTCCACCTCGACGAAGTCGGCTTGCTCCACCTTTTGCAGCACGAGTTGGGCAACCCGCTCGCCTCGGCGGACCAAGAACGGCTCAACCGGATCGGTGTTCACCAACAGCACCTTCAGCTCACCGCGATAGCCGGAGTCGATCAACCCCGGCGTGTTCAAACAGGTGACACCGTGGCGCAGGGCCAGTCCACTGCGGGGCTGGACAAACCCGGCATAACCCTCGGGGATGGCGATGTAGGTGCCGGTGGGCACCAGCCCCCGGCCGCCGCCGGGTGGTAGCTCCACGTCTTCGCTGGCCACCAGATCAGCGCCAGCATCACCTTCAGTGGCGTAGCGGGGAAAAGGCAGGTCAGGGCGGCTTCGGACAATGGGGATCTCCAACACGGCGGTGACACTACCTGGCTTGGGCAGACAGTTCCCCTGATCCGAGCCGATTACCCGCCGACTCAGGTTTTCTCCCCCCAAGGCTCTAGGGTCAATCCACCATGCTGGCTTGGATGGACCTGGAAATGACGGGATTGGACCCGGCCAGCGACGTGATCGTAGAAATCGCCACCCTCATCACCGACGACAACTTGGATTTGGTGGCCGAAGGGCCTGACCTGGTGGTTTCGGCCACTCCAGAAGCCTTGGCATCAATGCAAGACGTTGTGGTGGAGATGCACACCAAAAGCGGACTGCTCGACGAGATCAAGGCATCCACGCTCAGTTTGGAGGCCGCCGGGGAGATGACCCTGGCCTTCCTCAATGAGCACATAGACAAGCCCCGCACCGTGCCGCTGTGCGGCAACTCCATCGGAGTGGACCGCCGCTTTTTGGCCGCTCAGCTCCCCGAGGTGGAGAACTTTCTGCACTATCGCTCCATCGATGTCTCCACCATCAAGGAGTTGGCTCGGCGGTGGCATCCCGCCGCCTATCGAAGGGCCCCCAAAAAGGCTAAAGGCCATCGAGCCCTAGACGACATCCGCGAGAGCCTCAGCGAGCTGCGCCACTACCGGGACACGTTTCTTTTGGTTCCCACAAAGGCGGGATCTTCCGTTACCACGGAGGCAGGTGCATGAGCGAGCGCCCTCGCAAGCAGGAACAGGAAGAAGCCACCACCGAGATCAGCGAGGTCGTCCCCGGGGTGCTGCGCACCATGTTGCCGATCAACCTGCCGGGGCTGGGCCACGTGAACTGCTACGTGATGGAAGACGAGCGAGGCGTCGCAGTAGTCGACCCCGGCCTACCCGGCCCCGATTCTTGGAACGCCCTGGTAGACCGACTGGGCCGAGCCGGCTACAAGATCGGCGACGTGCACACCGCCATCATCACCCACTCCCACTTCGACCACTTCGGCGGTGCCGAGCGGCTCAAGGAGGAGGCCGGGGCCGACATCTTGACCCACGAGAGCTTCCGCCCCATCTGGGAACGCAGTGAGGCCAGGGAAGAGCACGATGTCGAGGGCAATGCTTCTGAAGAGGAGATATTGGAGCGAATAGAGAAGAGCTTCAGCCAGCGCACCCCCTGGGGCACGGTGCGAACTCCACCAAGTCGGGAGCACATCCAACGATTCCGGGCCAAGGACGATTTCCACGCCCGCTGGTTCCAGACTCCCAAGCCGACAGTCAAAGTGGTGGACAGTGAGATAGTGAGCTTCGCCCGGCGGGAGTGGATTGCCCTTCACACCCCCGGCCACACCGGCGACCACCTGTGTCTGTACGACCCTGAACACGGCGCAGTGTTCTCCGGCGATCACGTTTTGCCCACCATCACCCCCCACATCGGCGGCCGTAGCGATACCGATGACTCGCTCGCCGAGTTTTTCGACTCGCTTGAGCGCATGAAGAAACTGGAGGGCACCACCCTTGCCCTTCCTGCCCACGGCCACCCGTTCTCCGACATCGGCGCGAGAGCCGACGACATCTGCGACCACCACCACGACCGGCTGAACGTGCTCCGCCATGCCAGCAACCAACTGGGCCAAGCCACCGTCGAGGATTTCATGCGAGTGCTGTTCAGCGAGCGGGCGTGGGGCGACATGGCTGCCAGCGAGACATTCGCCCATCTTGTACACCTCAAGGTGATCGGCGAAGCTCGCCAAGACGTCACACCCGACGGCCTCGTGACCTTTGAGATCAAGCCGGGCCTGTAGCGGTTGCGTCGGCCCCTTGGGCAAAATCCGAGAAAATTGATGCCCAAATAAGTTGACATCGCGCTCAATACACTGTTGAGTAGTGCACATGTTCGCCAGGAGCTATCTCGCCGTCGGCTGTTCAAGCCGCGCCGTGCGCATAGCTATGGCTGACATGGCCCAAATTCACCAGGCCTATTGGCCGGCCAACCCCACACCATGTGTGTTTGGTCACAAGACTGCCGGCACAAGGCCTCGGGGAGGATCCACGTAGAGCACCTACAAGGATCAAATACCTACCGAGGCCGCCGGAAAAATCCGGCGGCCTTTTCAGTTTGCAACCACCACCCAACAAATCAACCGGAAGCACCCAACCGAAGACCCCCGAAAGGAGAACAACATGGAGGCCCTGCTCTTTGAAAACGCACCGTGGCGTTTGGACGCTGCGTGCCGCACCATCGACGCCTCGCTTGGGGAGATCTTCTTCTCCGACGAGCTCCAGAACATCTCTCGAGCCAAGGCCATCTGCGCCGAGTGCCCCGTCATGGCCGAGTGCCTGGAGGGCGCCATTGCTCGCCGTGAGCCGTGGGGAGTGTGGGGCGGTCAGTTGTTCCGCAACGGCAAGGTGCTGACCAGCAAGCGTCGTCGGGGTCGTCCGGCCAAGGTGCCCCGCCCCGAGGACGAGTTTGTCCAGGTGCCGGTGCCCGAGCATCTGCGCGAGCGGCTCCGCTCGGCTTGATGGTCGGGCGGCGCCGCCGGGCGGCGATGGCGGTCGCCGTGGCGCTGTTCGCCGTCGTCGCCGGCTCCTGTGGATCGGGAGCCGGCGACGATGTCCAACCGACAGAAATCGAGTTTGAGCTGCTCGACGGGGGCACCGCCACCGTCGAGGATTTTCTCGACCGTCCGGTAGTGCTCAACTTCTTCGCTTCGTGGTGTACACCGTGCGTAGCCGAGATGCCTGCCCTGGAATCCATAAGCCAGCAACGCTCCGATGTGGCATTTGTCGGCCTGGCCTACAACGACACCCCCACCAGGGCCCGGGAGATCGTGGCCGACACCGGGGTTACCTACCCCACCGGTATGGACCCCAACTCGGCCATTGGGAACGCCTTTGAGATTCTGGGCATGCCCACCACACTGTTCATCTCCCCCAACGGCGAGGTCGCCTATCAGCACACCGGCGGCCTGACCACCGACCAGGTCACCGAACACATAAACACGCATCTGACCTCGTAACCTTCAGGTTGTGTTCGACCTCGATTTGGCGGTTCCGTTCGGGGCCGGCTTGGTAGCCGCCATCAACCCGTGCGGCTTCGCCATGCTGCCGGCCTATCTGGCCTACTTCCTGGGCATCGGCAGCCAAGACCAGTCCACCGACACCGGGCGAAACGTCCTGCGGGGATTGCTGGTCGGGCTCACCCTCACCGCCGGTTTCGTGGCCTTCTTCGGCATCATCGGTGCACTCACTTCGTCGCTCATTTCCACCTCCACCATCGCCGACCGAGGACCGTGGATCACGCTGGTGATCAGCGGCCTCATGGTGGTGCTGGGCATAGCCATGCTGGCCGGTTTCGAGCCCAAGATCTCCGTGCCCCGGCTGTCCAAGGGAGGCGACAGCCAGGGTCTGATCTCCATGTTCTTGTTCGGGGTGTCGTACGCGGTGGTGTCGCTGGGCTGCGCCAGCCCGGTGTTCTTCGGCTCAGTCAGCGGCTCGTTCAGCACCGATGGCGTTTGGGAGGGAACCCTGAGGTTCTTGGCCTACGCCCTGGGCATGGGTCTGGTCATCACGTTCTTGACGTTGGCGGTGGCCATGGGACGCTCGGGGGTCACCGCCCACATGCGCCGCCTGCTGCCCCACATCAACAAGATCTCGGGCGGCTTCTTGGTGGTGGCCGGCGTGGTGCTCGGGTTCTACGGCTGGTGGGAAGTCCAGGTTTTGCTGCGCGACGACTTCGATGCCAACAACCCGTTTGTGGAGGCCTCCAACCGAGTGTCGGTCCGACTGGAGAACTGGATCATCGACGTGGGCGGCAACCGCTTCGGCCTGGCCACTGCCTTCTTGGTGCTGGCCGTGCTGTTGTGGGCGTTTCGCCACCGCATCCCCCGGCCGTGGCTCCTCTCTGCCACCGCGGTGGTGGCGGTGGGCTACGCCCTGTCGGAGGCAATCCAGTACCAGGGCGACCTGTTGGTGCTGCCGATCGTGCGAACCATCTCGGCGATCCCCGAGCGAGTGGGCCACTGGTTCACTGATCCCGGCCGGTGGCCGGTGCTCTGGGAGGTGCTGCTGGCCGTGATCGTGGGCCTCGTGCTGTGGTTCCGCTTCCGGCCCCGGGGCGATTCCGGCCCGCCCCTGGCCGAGAACGGTGGCGCATAGTTTGATCCTCGCACCCCGGGCCGCAATTGCTGTCGGAATAGGCGGGCTAGCCGGAGCGGGCACCCGCTGGGCCCTGGTCGAAGCGCTGCCCGCCACCGACGTCTGGCCCTGGGGAGTGCTAGCCGTGAACCTGGCCGGCTGTTTGATGCTCGGCTATCTGGCCGCGGCCGCCTGGTCGGCCCGAGCCGAACTGCCGATAGCCCTCGGACTCGGTACCGGCTTCTGCGGCAGCCTCACCACGTTCTCGGCGCTGACCGTAGACGTAGCCCAAATGGCCCGCGGCAGCGACTGGGGCTATGCCGCCAGCTACCTGGCCGTCTCCATACTGGGCGGGGTGGCACTGGCAATCATCGGGGCCGCGCTCCGCAAAACCCAAACGAGCCAAGTCCAGTGACCGCCCTCGGTTTCGTAGTGTTGGCCGTGGCCGGAACACTGCTTCGGGCCGCCACCGCGCAGCGCTTCAACTTCCCCACCTGGCCCTGGGGCACCCTGGCGGTGAACGTGCTCGGAAGCTTCGCCCTCGGCCTCCTAGCCGGAGCGGGTAACCCGATGATGACCGCAGTGGGGATCGGCGGCCTGGGCGCCCTGACCACCCTGTCCACCCTGGCCGCAGAACTAACCGCCCTAACCCGCCCCCGCGCCATCGCCTACGCCGCCGTCACCCTCGTCCTCGGACTCGCCGCCGCGGCGGGCGGGCTGGCCATATCCAGCTGACCTGGCTCAGAGGACGTCGCGACCCAAGTAGGGGCGGAGGGGGTCGGGGATGACCACGGTGCCGTCGGGTTGGCGGTGGGTTTCTACTAGGGCGGCCCATACTCGGGGAACGGCGAGGGCGGAGCCGTTGAGGGTGTGGAGGATGCGGGTGCCCTTTCCTTCGGCGGGGCGGTAGCGGAGGTTGGCCCGGCGGGCCTGGTAGTCGGAGTACCAGGAGCACGACGACACCTCGAGCCACTGGTCGGTTCCGGGGGCGTACACCTCCACGTCCCAGGAGCGGTGATGCGACTGGCCCAGGTCGCCGGAGCAGATGTCCACGATGCGATAGGCCAAGCCCAACTCGGCCACGGCGGCCTCAGCCCGCTCCAGGATCTCGGCGTGGATTTCGGGCGCCTGCTCGGGGGTGGCGTAGGCCAAGATCTCCACCTTGTCGAACTCGTGCACCCGCAGCAGGCCCCGGGTGTCGCGGCCCGCCGCGCCGGCCTCCCGGCGATAGCAAGAGGTGTGGGCCATCATCCTCATGGGCAGGTCGGCCTCGTCGAGGATCTCGCCGGAGGCCAGCGAGGTGAGCGGCACCTCGGCGGTGGGAATGGCCCACAGGTCGTCGCGCTCCAGCCAGTAGGCGTCGTCGGCGAACTTGGGGAGCTGGCCGGTGCTCACCATCACCTCGCTGTGCACCAGGGTGGGCGGGCGGATCTCCTCGTAGCGATCGGCGTTGCGGTCGAGCCCGAACTGGACCATGGCCCGGGCCAGCGACGCTCCCGGCCCCCGCAGCATGGCGAACATCGACCCCGACAGCTTGGCGGCCCGCTCCATGTCCAGCCAGCCGGCCTCCACCGCGAACTCCCAGTGGGGCACCCGCTGGTGATCCCTGTAGGCATCGGGGTCGAAGTTCTCCACCCGCAGCACCGGGTTGTCGCCCTCATCTTCGCCGTCGGGCACATCGGCGGCGGGCAGGTTTGGGATGTGCAGCAGCAGGTCGTGGATCTCGGCGGCCACCGAGTCGGCCTCTTCGGCTAGGGCCTTGCCCTGCTCGCCCCGTGTGCGGCTCCGGGCCGCAGCCTCTTCGGCCTCGGCGTCGCGGCCATCGCGTTTGAGTTGTCCCACTTTCTGCGACAACTCCTTCACCTCGTGGCGCATCGCATCGCGCTCGGTGGTGAGATAGCGGTGGCGCTCATCCAGGGCCACCACCTGCTCCAGTTCGGACAGGTCGATCCCCCGGCGGGCCAACCCCGCCCGCACGGCGTCGTAGTCGGTGCGCACCAGGCGCAGATCGATCATCGAGACCCGTTCGTGGAGTGAGAGCCGTTGGAGCCCGAGGTGGCCGGCACTCGGGTGTCGGCGGCGATGGGCCCCGACGGGACGGTGGTGACCACCCGCATCTGGGTGTTGGCCCGCTGTTGGACCCCGGCCCAGCGGAAGAACAGCACTCCAATCCACCCCCACAAGTACATGCCGCCCACCAGCTTCATGATGAGCCCGGCGGCTTGCTGATCGGCCCGCACCCCGATGCCCCACAGGCGCACGTCGTGGTCGTAGACGCTGTAAACCGCCCCCTGGGCGAAGGTCAAGAAGGCGCCGGGCACGGTGGGCACCACCGACATCAAAAACAGGTAGATCATCTTGCCGGGAGCGCCCATGCGCAGCTCGGGGATCGGGCCGCACACCGGCAGCCACATCACCATGGCCGAGGCCATCAACAGCAGATGCACGAAGTAGTGCAGGGCGCCGCTTTCTACCGAGGTGTTTACCACCCAGGGGATGTGGCTGATCGCCACTATGAAGTTGAAGAGAACACCGGTCACCACCGGGCGGGCCAGTCGGCGCACCCACACCCCGACGCTGCCGTCGCCGCTGAGCATCAATCGGGCCAGCCACTCGGGCATGGCCGCCCACAGCAAGGGGGGCACCACAAAGGTGATGAGCAGGTGCTGGATCATGTGCACCGAGTACAGGTACTCCTCGGAGATGTCGTGCATCGGCCAGTCGCTGGCCACCCATAACAAGGCCATGGCCCCCGCGAACGCCAGGAAATGGAAGCGGGAGAACGGGGCCTCGCCCGCCGGGGCGGCTTTGGGGGCGATCACCCGGACGGCGTACCAGGCCATGGCGATAGCAGCCAGCAAAATGAACCACACCTCGGCGTGGGGCTGGAACCGCCAGATATCGGTGTCGGCCGCGAAGACCACGACGGCCAGTCCGTCTACCAGAAGCGAAACGCAGTGAGCCCAAAGCGGCGGGTCTCATCGCGTGGTTGAGCCATCATGGCCTACCAATACCGGAAGGCGGTCAACATGACCATGTACACCGCCATGGCCAATATCAGACCGAACACAAATATTCGCCAGAAGATCGGAGCATCGAACTTCAGGTGCATGAAGAAGGCCACCACCAAGAAGAACTTCAGCAGCATCATGATTATGAGCATGATGATGATGGCGTTGTCGCCCCAGCCGTGCACCGTCTCGAAGTAGGTGAACACCTCGAACGCGGTGAGCAAGGCGAGGTAGATGGCCACCTTGACATAAAGCCAGTTCGACGGATGGGCGTGACCGTCGCCCGACGCGCGCTCTTCGGCGCCGTGGGCCGTGTCGGGAGACTCTGGAGTGACGGTGGCCATAGCGGATCCTACTGCGGGAAGAGGTACACGATCGTGAAGATCACGATCCAGACGACGTCTACAAAGTGCCAGTACAGTCCGATGATCTCCACGGTCTCGGCCCGCTCGGGCCCGAGGTTGCCCCGCATCGACATGACGTACAGCGACATCAGCATGATGATGCCGATGGTGACGTGAGCGCCGTGGAAACCGGTGAGGGCGTAGAAGGCGGAGCCGAACAGGTTGGTGGTGAAGCCGAGGCCCTCGCTGTAGAACGCGGTGAACTCGTACACCTGACCGGCCACGAAGGTGGCCCCCAGCGCGGCGGTGGTGGCCAGCCAGATGCGGTTGCCCCGGATATCGCCCTTGGCGATGGCCGACACCGCGAACACCATGGTCAGCGAGCTCATCAAAAGCACGAATGAGCTGACCGAGGTGAACGGGATGTCGAATACGTCGTTGGGGCCGACGTCGTTGGGGCCGATACGGCCCTTGTTGAACATGTAGGTGGAGATCAGCCCGCCGAACAGCAGGCACTCCGAGCCCAAGAACACCCACATGGCCAGCTTCTCGTTGGAGATGCCGGTGCTGGTGGTGTGCCCTCCGTCGTGGTGTTCCTCGGCGTGGGCAGCAGTCTCCGCAGTCATAGTGTCAGCCAACGCTCGCAGCCTCCTCGGTCTCCGGCGCCTCAGCCGACGCCGACTCGCCGTTGCCGCTGGGTCCGCCGTTGCTGTCGGGGTCGCCATGGTCGTCGCCGTCATCGCCGTGATCGTCGTGGTGGCCGGCGGCGTCGGGGTCGTCGGCCGGCTCCAGGACCCAGCCGTAGATGGCGCCCACCAAAAGCACGAGCCCGGCGGCGGCCAACCACAGGTTGTAGATGAGGCCGTAGCCCACCAGCAGGATGCCGCCGCTCAAGATGATGGGCCAGTACGACGGCGACGGCAGGTGCACGTTGGTGTTGCTGCCGTCGTGGGCCAATTCTTCGGCGGTGGCGGTTTTCACCACCCGGTGGTTCTCGTCGACGCCGTACTTGCGGTGCCAGAAGTCGTCTAGGCGCTCCACCTCGATCTCCGAGTCGAAGTTGTGCTCGGGCACCGGTGAGGCGGTCATCCACTCCAGGCCGCGGGCGTCCCACGGGTCGGGGCCCACATCGGGGCGGCCGGACTTCTGCCATTTGCGGGTGCTGGCGTAGATGTTCCACAAGAACAGGGCCACCCCAACGGCGATCACGAAGGCCCCGATGGTGGCCACCATGTTCCACAGCGCGAAACCCTCGTCGGCCCTATAGGTGGCGATGCGCCGAGACATGCCCTGCAAGCCCAAGATGTGCATGGGCCCGAAGGTGAAGTTGAAGCCTATGAGCATCACCCAGAAAGCGGCCTTGCCCCACGCCTCGTTGAGCTTGTAGCCGAACGCCTTGGGCCACCAGAAGTGGAAACCGCCGAACAGCCCGAGCAGCGCCCCGCCGAAGATCACGTAGTGGAAGTGGGCCACGATGTAATAGGTGTCGGTCTGCTGGGTGTCGGAGGGCGCGATGGCGTGGGTCACCCCCGACAGCCCACCGATGGTGAACATCGACACCACGCCCACGGCATAGAGCATGGGGGTGGTAAATCGCAGTCGGCCCCGGTACATGGTGGCCAGCCAGTTGAGGATCTTCACCCCGGTGGGCACGGCGATGAACATGGTGGACACCGAGAACGCGGCCACCGCCAGCGGGCCAATGCCCGAGGTGAACATGTGGTGGGCCCACACCCCCCAGCCCATGAATCCGATGGCGATGCCCGAGGCGACCATGAAGTGGTAGCCGAACAGGGGCTTGCGGGAGAACGTGGGGATGATCTCCGACACGATCCCGAAGGCGGGCAATATCAAGATGTACACCTCGGGATGGCCGAATATCCAGAACAAGTGCTGCCACAGAAGCGGGTCGGCCCCAGCGGCCACATTGAAGAAGTTGGCGTCCCACAGCCGGTCGAACATCAACAAGAACAGGGCCACGGTGATGACCGGGATGGCGAACAGCAGCAGGAACTGGGTGATGAGCAGCATCCAGGTGAGCACGGGCATTCGGAAGAAGCTCATGCCCTTGGTGCGCATGTTCAACACGGTGACGATCAGGTTGATGGAGCTGACCAACGACGCCACACCGGTGATCTGCAAGCCGACGGCGTAGAAGTCGATCCCTTTGGAGGGTGAGAACGGCAGCCCGCTGTTGGGGGTGTAGTTGAACCAGCCGCCGTCGGGCGCATTCTGGAACCAGCCGCCGATGAAGATCGACGAGACCAGCAGCAGCCCGCCGGCCAAGAAACACCAGAAGCTGAAGGCGTTGAGACGCGGGAAGGCCACGTCTCTGGCCCCCACTTGCAACGGCAGCAGGTAGTTGGCAAAGGCCGCGGCCATGGGCATGATCACCAAAAACACCATGGTCACGCCGTGCATGGTGAACACGCCGTTGTAGGTGCCGGCGCCGATCACCGAGCCGTTGGGAGTGGCCAGCTGGAGGCGGATGAACAGGGCTTCGGCCCCGCCCACCAAGAAGAAGAACATGGCCGCCGCGCCGTACATGATGCCGATGCGCTTGTGGTCGACGGTGAACAGCCAGCTCGTCCAACCCTCGCTGCCCTGGGGCCGGGTGAACACGCCCAGCGGGCGGTGGGCAACGGCGGGGCCCGCCGGCAGCGCCAGGGTCTCCTCTGGGGCGGTGATCGTGCGTTCGGTGACGGTCATGCAATCACAATCAGTCGAGGGTGGACAGGAAGGCAACGACATTGTCGATGTCGTCAGGGCTCAAACCGGTACGGGCGGGCATTCCTCGCAGGCCGTCGGCATCGGCGGGCTTGCGCTCGGGGGCGTTGAAGATCCAAGCCTCCAGTTCGCCTCGATTGAGGGTGCCCTGATTGGCCAGCTCCAAGTAGGGGATGTGGTCGCCGGCACCCAAGTAGAGATCGAACATCGATCCGGCGAACGTGCCCCGGGTCATCAAGTGGGTCAGGTTGGGGGCAGCGCCGGCGAGCAGCTCATCGGTCAGGGAAGGACCGGCATTGCCGCCATTGAACTCGCCGTAGATATCCCAGCCGTCGGGGGGCGAATCAGCAGGCCCGCCGCGGTTGGCTGCCGAGGTGAGCCCGTTGACCACGTGGCAACTGGCGCACTGCTGGCTGAAGGTGTCCCAACCCGCCGCCGCGGCCGTGCCCTCGGCGGGAGCGGAGGCCGCGGTCATCTGGTTGTCTCTCCACTGGGCGAATTCTGAAGGAGTGAGGGCCACGGCCACCATCTTCATGTAGCCGTGCGACAGGCCGCAGAACTCGGTGCACTGCCCCCGATAGCGGCCGGGGTTGTCGGCCTGGATCACCCAGTCGTGGCTGCGGCCGGGCACGGCGTCTCGCTTGCCGTTCAGCTTGGGAATCCAATAGGAGTGGATCACGTCGCGCGATTTGATGTCGAGGGCCACATCGACCCCCGCGGGGATGACCAACTCGTTGGCGGTCACGAAATCGGGCGGGGAGTCGGTGTCGCCGTCCATGTGGTACTGGTACTCCCACCACCACTGCTGGCCGATCACGGTGACCACCATGTCTTCTTCGGAGGCTTCCACGTCGTCGAGGGCGAACAGCGCCACCAGGGTGAACACCGAGATGACCGCCAGCAAAATGGTCGGCACGATGGTCCAGGCGATCTCGAGGCGGTCGTTTCCGTGGATCTGGTCGGGGAACTCGTCGTCTTCGTAGTAGCCGTGCTCGCCGTCGCCCGATTCGGAGCCGCCCACTCGATATCGCCACCACAGCGCCAGCACCGCCCCCTGAACCAAAAAGAACACCACGCCGGCCACGATGAAAATGGGGTTGATGAGCCGGGCGATGTCGCGGCCTTGGCGACCGACCGGCGACAGGGTGGACAGCGGGTGGTCGTCGGTGACCACGATGCCCACCACGATCAGCGCGATGGTGCCGGCGATCACCAAAAGGCTCGACAGCCAGACAAGCGCTCTGAGCCGCTTGTTCATCGGGTGCCGCCCCTCATAAGCCTCTGCTCCATCGCTAGTGATCCCCGTCCTCGTGCTCGCCGTGCTCGGACGCCGGCCCGATGTGGTGGAATTCGCGCGACCCCATCGCCCCGGTGATAACCCCGGCCACTAGGACGCCGACGCAGATAACCGCCACCGTGCCTGCTATCACCGATCGGCTGATCTTGGGGGCGACGGCAAACACCACCGCTATGAGGAAGATCACGGTGGCCACGACCCCGGCCACGATCACCGCGCTGAACTTTGACACCGTCAAGAACACCCGGGACAACGCCAGCACCAGCACCGCCACGCCCAGCGCGGCGGTCACCGGATACTCGATGGGCCGCATGATGCGGTTGCGGAGGTTGCGATTGACCACCGGGTCGGCGGTGGCCCGGTCGGCCCACGCGGTGAGCATCCACTCGAACACCGCCGCTCCCACGATCACCAGCCCAATCACAAAGATGGTGGCGTGGGTGACCAGGCCCACAATCATCGCCCCCACCCCGAAGGCGGCCACGGCCGGCCAGTAGTTGGCCTCCAAGTCGTCCTGGGTCTCGGGAGTCTGGCCGTCGTCCATCAGCTCGCCCACCGACTCGGCGTCGGCGTCGCGGAAAGCCACCAAGAACACGCCCACTAGAGCCGACAACAGCGCGAAGCCCATCAGCACCACATAGCCCACGTGGTCGCCGATGCCGCCCTTGTAGCCCAGGCTGAGCACGCCCACCCAGGTCTCCACATTGAGCACCGCGAAATACTCCGTCTCGCCTGCGCTACCGCTGGCCACGCCGTAGACGGCGGCCGCGGCCACCGCGGCGAAAAAGAAGCCGAAGAACAAGCGGAAGCCAGGGGTAAACATTATTGCCCTGCCCAGCGGGGATGAATGAGCTTGAATTCGGCAAAGAACACGGCGGGCCTACTTCAGCACGAAGATCGCCGTCCAGATGACGACATAGACGAATACAACGGCGTACCAGAAGATGGACGCGGCCACGAACCCGTCGGTCTGGCGGCTGCTGTACTGGCCGGCCAGCGCCCGAAAGGCCATAAGGAGCAAGAACACCAGGCCGATGGCGATCATGGCCAGGTGCGAACCCGAGATGGTGTAGATCAACGCCGCGGCGATGGACTCGTCGGCCACCAATCCCATCTGGGTGTACTGGAACGAGGTGGTGATGATCACCGAGAAGCCGAACAGCGTGGTCAGGGTGGTGGCCAAGATGGCGTGGGTGCGGTCGTCGCGGGCGATGGAGTACACCGCCCACTGCATGGTGACCACCGACATGAGCATGGTCCACGCTGCCACCGTGGGCTGGGCCAGTTGAATGTCGGCGCCCGACGGAATCCAGCTTCCGCCGTCGGCCAGGGCGTCGGAGCGCTCCCGGAGGTACACCGCCATCAAGGCGGCGAAGTACATGAGCGCGGCCGCGGTGCCGAACACCGTGCCCACCAGCAAGGTGCGCTGACGGGCCAGCGGTGCGGCCAGCGGCGTGCCCACGGGGATATCGGCCATCAGCTCTCACCCCCTTGGTCGGCTTCCGCCTCGGCGGGCATGGCGAGGCTGCGGGCCACGTTCAGCGCCACCAGCGCCAAACCGCCCAGCACGGCGATGAAGCCGATCAGCCCGATCACGTTGAGGGCCTCCACGAAGCCCAATGCGTCGATATCGGCAATGCCCGCGGTTTCATAGGGCCGGGCCGGTTGGTCGAAGAAGCCGCCCAGCGCATCGGTGGCACCCACCAAAATGGCCCCCCCGGCCAGCGGCAGCACCGACAAGAAGCCCAGCGGGGCATTGAGGGGTCGTCCGAAAAGCCGTGGCGCCCAGTGGTAAAGGCCGCCCACTGCGGCCAGCAGCCCGCCCAGCACCGCGAAGTTCATCATCCCGGTAACCAGGCTGGAGCCCTCCAAGTCGTCCATGGCGTCGAAGAATCCCCGCCAGATGTCGCCATCGGCCTCCCGCAGCACTCCTAGCGCAGGCTCGGCCACCCGAAGCACCCCGGCAACCACCGCCGCGGTCAGAAGAGCACCGGAGACCACGACTAGGGCGAACTGCGGGCTGATCTGTGGGCGCTGGCCCGCCGCGAAGGCGTTGAACGCCAGCCAGCCGCCGTAGGCCAGCACCACTAGCGCGATGGCCAACCCAAATGCCGTGAACAACACCTCGTTGGTCACGATGTGGGCGTCGGGGGCGGTCGGGTCGGCGCTGTCGAAGAAGCTCTGGACCCAGGCCCCGAAGGAGAAGAACCCGAAAACGCCCACCACAAAGGCCATGGGCTCGAACATCTGGGGACGGCTGCGGTGGGCGGAGGTGAACACCTCGGCCACAATGCCGAGCATCGGAATCGTCCAGGCGTAGACCTGGGGGGCGTCGAACGCCCAGGCCACCTGCTCGAACGGCGCACTTCCCCCGCCGAAAGCCAGGGCATCGGCCCCCCGCATGTCCACCCAGGAGATAACCAGGTTGCCCAGCAACACCGGTAGAGAGAACAGCCACACTCCGGTGGCCACCAGCATCGACCAGCTGAAGGCGGGCACCTGGAGAAGGTCCATCCCTGCCGGGCGCTGGGTGACGATGGTGGTGAAGATCACACCCGCACCGAGCAACAATCCCAGCCCGATCATGCCCAGCGACAACACGGTGAGTTCCACCGACTGCTCGCGGGCCGCTCCGGCTTGGATCGAGCCCAGGCCGCCGTAGGAGAAGGTGGCCACGATGTGGGTGATGGCGCCGATGAGCCAGGTCCAGAAGGCGGCGGCCGCCGCCCGGGGGAAGGCCACCGAGGAGGCGCCGAGCTGGCGGGGAATTACCGCGGTGGCCAGCCCCAAGAACAGGGGCACCAGCCCGCAGAGAATCAGCGTGGTCCGATAGAGGCCGAAGACCTGGAAGAGCTCGTTGGCCTGGCCGAAAACGCCGAAGCCCCCGTCGATGTCGGCCTGCTCGATGCCGAGCAGCATTCCGAGGGCAAGAGCCAAGCCCGACAGGAGCAGGGCGAACACGATATAGAGGCGCCCGATGACCCCGTGATTGCCGGTGCTGAGGATGCCAGCCAAACCGGTGGGCGGGGTCCATTGGTCGGGCGACGACTGGGCCATTGGCCCCGAGTCGTCGCCTACCGCGACCGCGTCTGGTTCTGGCCTCGTCTCAGTGAGGGTCATTGTGCTCCACGAAGGCGGGTGTGCGTCGGAACTTTACACATCGCCCTGGCCCTTTCTCGCATCAGACAACACTGCCTAATGGGCACCTGGGGACAGCGGAAATCGGCGTTAAACACCGGTGCGAACCACCTGATCCACGGCCATGGCGGCGAACAGCAGGGTGATGTAGGTGATGGAGTAGGAGAACAGCCGCATCGCCGAGGCGGCCGCCTGGGTGCGCAGCACCTGCACGGCATAGAACATGAACACCGCGCCCAGCACCACGGCGCTCACCAAGTACACCAGCCCCATCTCGCCCACCATGCTGAACACCACCGACAGCCCCCACAGCACCACGGTGTAGCCGATCATCCGCACCGCAGTGGTGCGGGTGCTGGCCACCGCGGGCAGCATGGGCACGTTGGCCGCCTGGTAGTCGTCGCGATAGCGGATGGCCAGGGCCCAGAAGTGCGGCGGGGTCCAGTAGAAGATGACGCCAAACAGCACCAGCGGCGCCCAGCCCAAGCTGTTGGTCACCGCCGACCAGCCCACCAGTACCGGCACCGCCCCCGCGGCCCCGCCGATGATGATGTTGCGGGTAGAGGTGCGCTTGAGCCACAGCGTGTAAACGAACACGTAGAACGCGGTGGCCGACACGGCCAGCACCGCGCTGAGCAGGTTCACGAACCCCCACAGCCACGCGAAGGCCAGCGCTTCCAAAACCAGGGCGAACACCAGCGCTCGGGCCGGGGCGATCTCCCCGGTCACCAGGGGCCGGTTCTTGGTGCGCTCCATCAGCCGGTCGATATCGCGGTCGACGTACATGTTGATGGCGTTGGCCCCACCGGCGGCCAGCGTGCCGCCGATAACGGTGGCCGCCATCAGCCACACCGAGGGGATGCCCCGGTCGGCCACCACCATGGTGGGCACCGTGGTCACCAGCAGCAGCTCGATGATGCGGGGCTTGGTGAGGGAAACATAGGCCCGCGCCGTGCGCGTCCGTTGGCGAGGAGACAAGCGGGCAACAGCCATGACCAGCCCAGAGTACGGTTTCGGCGCTGGCCAGGCCAAGGTTTCGGAGCGTGGTCAATGGGCTGCGAAACCGCCTGCTTGGGATGACCGTCTGTCACAGGCGACCCGTACAATTCAGGCGTGATCCAACCCCGGGTTTCCCCAGCTACCTATCGCAAGATCACCATTGGGGCGCTGGCCCTTTTGGCGTTGATCATTGTGAGCGGGGGCGCGGTTCGCCTCACCGGCTCGGGGCTGGGCTGCTCCGACTGGCCGGCGTGCGAGAACGACCAGTTGGTGGCCCCGCTGGAGACCCACGCCATGATCGAGTTCATCAACCGGCTGATCACCGGTCTGGTATCGGCCATCGTGATCGCCGCGGTGCTGGGCTCCCACTGGCGGGTGCCGCGGCGGGCCGATCTGGTGTGGCTGTCGTGGGGACTGGTGGCCGGGGTGCTGGCCCAGATCGTGCTGGGCGGCCTGGTGGTGCTGTATGAGCTGCCCCCTGCGTTGGTGATCGGCCACTTTTTGCTGTCGATGGTGCTGTTGTGGAATGCGGTGGTGCTGTTGTGGCGGGCCTCCGACGACTACCAGCATCAAGGCGAGTCGAGGGCTCGCCCCCATTGGGTGGGGAATGCGGTGGTGGTGCTCACCTCGGTGGTGATCGTGACCGGAACCATCGTCACCGGCGCGGGGCCCCACGGGGGCGACGACGACGCTGAGCGCATCGATGTGGCGGTGAGAGACGTGGCTCAGATCCACGGATCGACCGTGGTGGCGCTTTTGGTGGTGTTGGCCGGGCTGGTGTGGTGGCTGTGGCACCGCCGGGCCCCCGATCGAATCCAAAAGTGGGGGCGGACCGTTTTGGGGGTGGCCTTGGCCCAGGGGCTCATCGGTTATGTCCAGTACTTCACCGGAGTGCCGGTTCTGCTGGTGGGCGCCCATATCGCCGGCGCCGCCCTACTGTGGATTGTCACCGTGTTCTTCTGGCTCAACGTGAGAGGCCCGCTCGTGGAGGCCAAAGCCGACGTCGCCCCGGCGGTGTCGGCATGAGTCCCCCTGCGCCCGTGGAGGTGGCCCCTGCCGAGGTGAAGCAGCCCGACGACGACATCGACGTTCGACCCGACCGCCCGTGGAAGGTGATCGTGTGGAACGACCCCATTAACTTGATGTCGTATGTGACCTTCGTGTTCCAAAAGCTGTTTGGCTACAGCAAGGAGAAGGCCACCAAGTTGATGCTGGACGTGCATTACAAGGGACGAGCGGTGGTGTCGGACGGCCCCAAGGAGAAGGCGGAGATGGACGTCTTCCGGCTCCACGAGCACGGCCTGTGGGCCACCATGGAGCACGACGACTGATGGGCCACTCACCCGAGCCTGTACTGAGGGAGGCGACCTGATGGCGCCTCGACAGCCCTTGACCCCTAACGGGGATGGAACGTTCAGCCTGAACTTGCAGGGCGAGGAGCGGGCGTTAATCGCCGCCATCGTCCCTGATCTGCGGTCGTTGCTGGCTGACGATCCCAACGACGAGATGCTGACCCGGCTGTTCCCCACCGCCCGCCCCGACGACCCCGAGGCCGAGGCCGAGTACCGGGAGATGGTGCGAGATGATCTGGTGTCGAAGCGGTTGTCCCGCTTGGACATGGTGGCCGAGTTGGCCGAGGCCACAGTCTTGAATCAGGAGCAGTTGGCCGCCTGGATGGGGGCCGTCAACGACCTCCGGCTGGTGTTGGGCACCCGCCTAGCGGTCAGCGAGGAAGACGAGTACGACGACGACCCCGACAGCGATGACCCTGATGCGGTAGCCCGGTCGGCTTATTGGTACCTGGGCTGGCTACTGGAACATCTGGTGGAGGCGTCGGCCTCCGAACTGTGAGCCGCTTCGCCGGCTACTCCTCGTCGGGCCTTGAAGCCGGCTCACCCTGGCCCGCTCGGGCGATCTCTGAGAGGGAGGCCACCGCGTTGGTGAACCCGCTGGTGTCGAGGGGCAGGAAGATCTTGGTGGCTTGGCCGTCGGCCACGCTCTTCAGTGCTTCCAGGTAGCGGATGGCGATGAGGTCGGGGGTGGGGTCGCCGGTGTGGATGGCGTTGAACACCAGCTCGATGGCGTTGGCCTCGCCCTGGGCCACCGTCTCGAACTGATAGCGCTCGCCGTCGGCCACCCGCATGAGGGCCTCAGCCTCGCCCTCGGCCTCCAAGATCTGGCTCTGCTTGAGGCCCTCTGAGCGTAAGATGGCCGACCGCTTGTCGCCCTCGGCCTCGGTGACGACGGCCCGGCGGTCGCGCTCAGCTTTCATCTGGCGGTGCATGGCCTCGGTCACATCGGGCGGCGGCTCGATTCGCTGAATCTCTACCCGCACCACCCGGGTTCCCCACTTGTCGGTGGCGTCGTCGAGAATCTGGCGCAACTTGCCGTTGATCAGCTCTCGGGAGGTGAGGGCGGCGTCGAGGTCGAGGTCGCCTACCACGTTTCTCAGGTTGGTCTGGGCCAGCTTGGTGACGGCCAACTGGAAATTGCCCACGTTGTACTTGAGCTTCACCGGGTCGGTGGCCTCGAAGAAGATCACCGCGTCTACCGTGACCACCACGTTGTCTTTGGTGATCACCTCTTGGGGCGGCACGTCGATGACCCGCTCCCGCATGTCCACCTTGCTGATGCGCTGCACGAACGGGAGGATCCAGCGCAAGCCGGAGTCCACCGTGCGCTGATAGCGGCCCAGCATCTCGATGAGGCCTCGCTCATAGGGCCGGATGATGCGGATTCCCAGCGCGGCGATCAGGATGAGCACCAGCGCGATGATGATGAATAGGGCGACTACTGGTTCCATGGCTGTTTCCTAGCTTTCTGTGCTCTCAGTGGGTTGCTCTTGGGGGATGGGGACGACCACCAAACGGGTGCCGTCGATCTCGGTGACCATGACTCGGGTGTCGACTTCTATGGGCTCGGCGGCGGAGGCCCTCCACTCCTCGCCCCCGATTCGCACCATGCCGGTCTGCGCGTCGTCGTCCACCCGCTCGATGATCTTGCCGTGGGCATCGATGAGCCGATTGGCGCCCACTCGGGGCTGCTCGTCGTCGTCTAGACGTCGGACGAATCGGCGCAAGTAGACGAAGCTGACGGCGCTGCCCGCGAAAAAGACCAGCCACTGCCACAGGATGTGGACGTCCAACCAAGCCAAAACCGCCGCGGCCGCCGCGCCGATGGCGAAGGGGAGCAGGAAGAACCCGGCGGTGAACACCTCGGCCAGCGTGAAGACCACCGCAGAGCAAGTCCACAGCCAGCGCCAGACTTCGTTCTCCACCCCATGCTCCTTTCGCGGTAGGGATCATGGTATCTGTTTTTCAATGCGGTTCCCCGAAGGAGGGCTGCTAACGTAAATCGGCCCTCGCGGGTCGAGAGCCCCCATCGTCCAGCGGCCTAGGACGCCGCCCTTTCAAGGCGGTAACACGGGTTCGAATCCCGTTGG
>JAJDTA010000202.1 GCA_022827405.1 Acidimicrobiia bacterium | reverse complement strand
GCCCGCAGCTCTGCGAGGACGGCGGGCTGGGCCGGGACAGGACCCGCCGACCCACCGGTTTCTGCTAACCAACTTGGATCGAACCGGCCACCCACCGGTTGATCGCGCGGAGGTGGACGGGAATCGAACCCGCCGGACGGGGATCGCCCGTCCCACCCGCTTTGAAGGTGGGGGAGCCCACCAGGTACTCAGACACCTCCCAGGGGAGGTCAGCCTACTGGTGTGCTCTCCGGTTCGCCTACGCCGCTCATCAGGAGGCCGACCTGTTCGACGGTGGCCTCTTCGCGGCTAACCCGGCCCATTACTGCGCCTTCGTACATCACCACCAGCCGGTCGGACAGCGCCATGACCTCGTCCAAGTCCTCGCTGATCAACAAGATGGCCTTGCCCTGAGACCGCTGGAGAAGCAGCTGCTCGTGGATGTACTCGGCCGCGCCGATGTCGATACCTCGGGTGGGCTGGGCCACCAGCAGCACCTCTGCATCGCCGCTGAACTCCCGGGCGATTACTACCTTTTGGATGTTGCCCCCCGACAGCTTGCGGGTGAGCGTGCTGCTGTTGGGGGTGCGGATGGAGTAGTCGCTCACCAGTTGCTGGCTGCGCTCCTCGATGGAGTTGAGACTTAGCAGCCCATATCGCACGTACGGCGGTTGGTCGTAGTTGACCAGCACCAGATTCTCGGCCACGGTGAAATCGCCGATGCTTCCGTACTTCATCCGCTCTTCGGGTACGTAGGCCAACCCCATCGACCGGACCCGCTTGGGAGTGGGACTGCCCACCGCTTGGCCCTTGATGGCCACCTGGCCCGACTCGATCTCCCTCAGTCCCACTATGGCCTCGGCCAGCTCTCGCTGACCGTTGCCCGAGACGCCTACGATGCCCACGATCTCGCCGGCCTGCACGTCGATGTTCACGTCGTGCACGGCCAGCTCGTCGCGGTCGCCGCGAACCCGCAGGTTGGTCACCTCCATCATGGGCTCGCCAGGGTCCTGCTCGGCCAGGGTGCGAGTGAACTCCACCGGGCGTCCCACCATCATCATGGCCAGCGATTCCCGGTTGGACTCCGCCGGAGTGGTACGCCCCGACACCCGGCCGTCGCGCAGCACGGTGACTTCATCGGAGATCTCCATCACCTCGTTCAGCTTGTGGGAGATGAACACCAGCCCCCGGCCGTCGGCGGTCAACTGCCGGAGGGTGACGAACAGATCAGTGACCTCTGGTGGCGTCAACACCGCGGTGGGCTCGTCCAGCACCAGCAGCTTGATGTTTCGGTACAGCGCCTTGACGATCTCGGCCCGCTGCCGCTCCCCCACCGCCATCTGCCAGATGTAGGCGTCGGGGTCGACGTGCAAGCCGTACTCTTCGGAGACTTCTCTGACCCGTCGACGGATGGGCGCCAAGTTGGTCAGCCCCAGTGGCTTGCCCAGACCAAGGGCCACGTTTTCCGCCACGGTCAAGGTGTCCACCAGCATGAAGTGCTGGTGGATCATGCCGATGCCGGTTTGGATCGCCACCGCTGGCGAATCGATATTCACCGGTGAGCCGTCGAAGGAGATCGACCCCTCGTCGGGCTGATAGAGCCCGTAAAGGATCTTTACCAGCGTGCTCTTGCCAGCCCCGTTCTCTCCGAGAAGGGTGTGAACCTGACCCGGCAGCACCGTGAAGTCGACGTCTTCGTTGGCCACGACACCGGGGAAGCGCTTGGTAATACCGCGCATCTCCAGCATCGGCGCCGACGTCGGCGCTGCCGAGTCAGAGTTCATATTCGGCTTTTCGGTTGAGCGTTACTGCCCGGTGGAGATTGACCCGTCGGACAGGCCGTCGATGGTCGCCTGGGCTGAGTCCAGCACTGCGGCCGGAATGTCCATGGCATCGTTGAACTGGATCTCCAGTCCTCCGCCATCGAAGGTCATGATGAAGGTCGTGCCACCCAGGGTGCCGGACTTCACCTGGTCGACCACCTCAGACAAGATGACCTCCCAGCGGTAGACCTGCGAGGCCACCACGATGTCTTCGCCGAGGGCGGTTTGGTTGGCTTGGGTACCGAACCACAACACACCGTTCTCCTGGGCAACGCCGGTGGCGCCCACCACCATCTGGGCCGAACCAGTCAGCACGTCCGCGCCTGCGGAGATGTGCGATTGGGCGGCCTCGGCGGCCAGCGCCACGTCGGCAAACGACCCGGTGTAGACGATGTTGACCTCGACATCGGGATTCTGGGCCGTGGCACCGGCTGCGAACCCGTCGACATAGAGCTTGGCGTCACCAACCTCGATAGGACCGATCACGCCTATCACGTTGCTCTCAGTGAGCTGTGCGGCAACCACACCGTTGACATAGCCACCGAGATCAGAGCGAACCGAATAGGAGTTCACGTTGGGAAGCCCGAAGGTGTCAACCGCGGTGCCCCAGGCGAACGATACGTCGGGGAAGTCCGGAGCGATCTCCTGGAGTGGGCCGCCGTACTGGGAGCCGTGGGCGATGACCAGGTCATAGCCGTCCTCGGCATAGCCCCGGATAGCCGCACCGGCGTCCTCCACGATGAAGGTGCCGTCGGTGATGGCGAAGTCACTGATGTGCCCAGCGTCCTTGAGGGCGTTCACGGCATCGAACATGCTCTGGGTGAACGCCAGGTCGTTGCTGGCACTCGGTGCCACCACTGCAACCCGGAACGGCTCCGCAGGAGCGGGCGCAGCCACCGGCGTAACGGTGTACTCGGTCGCGCCGCGGGCGTCGGCGAGCCAGGCGTCGACGGTGTCGCGGTTGTCGGCGATCCAGGCCGCAGCGTGGCGGTTCACGTCGTCGGTGGTGTTCTCACCGCCGTCGTAGAGCACGTTCTGCAATGCGACGTCGACCACG
>JAJDTA010000181.1 GCA_022827405.1 Acidimicrobiia bacterium | reverse complement strand
CGCGACGTGCTGGAGATCGCCGACTCGGTGGCGTTCATCAGCCTGGGCCACATCACCTGGCACGGCCCCCGATCCGAGGTGGACCACGACCAGCTCGACGCCGCCTACCTCGGGGAAGCCACCTCTCCAACAAACTGAGCTTCCCAAGGATGACAGTCGATGGTCGCTGTCCTACTATGTCCGAAGCCCAAATCTCGGAGGGGGAAATGAAGAAATCACTGCTGTACAAGCTTCTCGCGCTCTTGGCCGCGTTGACGTTGGTGGTCGCCTCGTGCGGCAACGACGACGATGACGACGGCGCAGCGGCGCCTGCGCCTGCGCCTGAGGCCACAGAGGCTCCTATGGACGATGACGATGATCACGATCACGAGGACGACGACGATCACGCGCACGAAGACGACGAGGATCACGAGCACGAAGACGACGAAGAGCCCATGGACGACGAGGAGCCCATGGATGAGGAGCCCATGGACGACGAGGAGATGGCCACCTCCCGCACTTGGGGTGCCTACACCTACGAGATCGACTTCGAGCCCTCCACCCGGGGTGTAAGCGACGACACCGTGCGTCTCGGGGCGATGACCCAGGATGCGCTGTACGGCGGATTCACCGACGGCATCAATGCCCGCCTCGGCCGGGCCAACCGCGACGGCGAGCTGCCCGGCGGCCGGTCGGTCGAGCTGGTCCAGTTCGTGGACGATGGCAGCGATCCGCAGGCCAACTTCGAGGGTGCCCGCAGCATGGTGGAGAACGACGAGGTCTTCGGCATCATGGTCACCTCGGCGGTCTCGCTTCCCCAGACCACCGACTACCTGGATGAGAACCAGGTGCCGTTCACCGGCTGGGGGTTCATGCCCGGCTTCTGCGCTCCCAACGACTGGGGCTTCGGGTTCAACGGCTGCCTGAGCGGATTTGCCTTCGGAGTGGAGGGCGCTGATCCCCTCGTGTCGGTCCAGAACATCTGGTACGACTTCTTCGGCACCGAGGACATCCAGGTCGGCATCTTCAACAGCGATGACGACGCCGGTCGCGCCGGCCATGCGCTGTACGAGAATCTGTGGGCCGGCAAGCTGGCCTTCAACGACTTTGTGCCCACCCAGACCGCGGGCGGCATCACCGATCCCACCCGATTCGTGAACACGGTGCTAGAGCACGAGCCCGACCTGGTGATTCTCTCCACCGACTTTGCCGGAGCCATCACCCTCAAGGCGTCCATCGCCGCTTCGGGATATGAGGGCCCGGTGGCCGACTACCTGACCTACGTTCCCGGCCTCCCCGGATCCAGCCCCGACTTGGGCCAGGCCCTAGAGGGCGGATACGCCGTGACCCAGGTGCCTCCGGTGGAGGCCTCCGAGCCGGCCATCCAGCAGCTTCTGGCCGACTACGAAGAAGTCGGGGCCTTCCCCGGGTTCGGCAGCCTGGTCGGCTACTGGTCGGCTGATCTGATGATCCAAATGATTGCTGCCGCTGGCGAAGACCTGAACACCGCCAGCTTCTACCAAGCGGTCAACATCGACGGCTTCGAGTCCACTCAGCAACAAGGCGGGCTAGGGCCAGTGAAGTTCCCCGCCGATCACGTTGTGGCACCCGATTGCACTGGCATGGTGCAGGTGGTGGACGCAGAATACGAGGTGGCTTACGAATTCGTTTGCTACGGCGATCCCGGCCGGTAAGCCAACTAAGTCAATTGTCATTGCACTGTGCCCGATCGGTCGCCTCAACAGCGGCGGGTCGGGCACAGCCGCGCCTAAGTTAACGAGCCATGACCGGTGGGCCGCTAGACGGTATCCGGGTAGTAGACCTCACCCGGGTGTTCTCCGGTCCCATATGTGGGCGAATGCTGGCCGACTTGGGGGCCGATGTAATCAAGGTCGAGCCTCCCTCCGGCGATTTCACCCGGCCGGTCCCGCCAGTCGACTCCGAGGGAATCGGAGTCACGTTCAGCTACATGAACGCGGGCAAGCGCAATATCTGCGTCGACCTCAAAGCCGAAGGTGCTCCCGAGCTGGTAGCTGCCCTGGCCGATCGGGCCGACGTTCTGTTGGAGAACTACCGCCCCGGCGTGATGGCCCGATACGGGCTGTCATATGAGGAGTTGTCGGCCAGAAATCCTCGTCTGGTGTTCTGCTCCATTACCGGGTTCGGCCAGACCGGACCGTGGAACCACCTCCGAGCCCACGCTCCCATGATGCACGCGGTTGCCGGCACCATTGAACTCGCCGCTCGTCTTCGGGATGCCGAGCCCCTCCAGGAGATCCACCAGCACGGAGACCTCTACGCTGGCTTCATCTCAGTGTCCGCGGTGCTGGCCGCGCTCTATCAGAGAGAGCACACCGGCACTGGCCAGCACCTCGACATCGCCATGGCCGAGACCCTGGTCTACGCCAACGACCAAGTGGGAATCGAGCTCTCGGGCTACGACGGCGTGAGGGATTTCGACACTTGGACCTATGCCATCGCCCACACCGCCGACGGCCAGGCTGTATCGCTGTTTGGCAATCCCGCGACAATGCTGCCCACATGGGTGACCGCTCTGGGTGGCAATGCCGACGACTGCCCCAACCAACCCACCGAGGAAGAGGCCCTTGGAATCCTAAATGGACTGGTGGCCGGTTTTTCTACCTTTGAGGAGTTCGGCGAAGTGGTGGAGCGCCATTCGCTGCCCGCGGCCCGCATCGGCTCGGTAGCCGAGTTGGCCGCAACCGACTGGGCCGCCGACCGAGGTCTCATAGCCGAGATCCGCCCCGGCATTCCGGTGCCGGCCAAACCATTCGCCATGAGCGACGCCACCGTGGGAGTTGCTCACCGATCTGCTCGGCTGGGTGAGGACACCCGCTCGGTATTGGCCGACGACCTCGGCCTGAGCGAAGACGAGATCGCCCGCCTCATTGCTGAGGGAGCTGTCCAGGTCAGTGACTAAGCGGCCAACTCCGTTGGGCGGAAAGCAGTGAATTAGGGTCCCAGCCATGTCCAATGCTCCGTGGACCACCATCTGCGAGTTGGTCGACGACGCGGCCCGTCGGTACTCCGACTTAGAAGCCCTGGTAGACGGCGATGTGCGCTGGACGTTCCCCGAGCTGCGAGATCGCATCCGGGCCTCGGCCCGGGCGCTGATGGCCTCAGGTATCGAGCCCGGCGACCGGGTGGCGGTATGGGCGCCCAATATCTGGGAATGGGTGGTGGCCGGGCTGGGAGTCCATATGGCCGGGGGAGTGCTGGTGCCGGTGAACACCCGATTCAAGGGCCGGGAGGCCGACTTCATTCTCCAGAAGTCGGGGGCCCGCATCTTGTTCACCGTGACCGACTTCCTCGACACCGACTACGTGTCGCTGCTGCGCGACGCCGACGGCGGCCACGGCCTCGACGAGATCGTGGTGCTGCGGGGGTCGGTCCCGAAGGGCACCACAAGTTTTGCCGAGTTCCTCGAGCGAGCCGACCTGGTGGCCGAGGCCGACGGTGATACCCGAGCAGCCCGGGTGAGAGGCGACGACCTGTGCCACATCATGTTCACCTCGGGCACCACTGGCTTGCCCAAGGGTGCCATGCTCATTCACTCGGCCATCTGTCGAGGTTTCCAGTCGTGGTGCGAGGTGATCGGACTTCGGGCGGGCGATCGCTATCTGATCGTCAATCCCTTCTTTCATGCGTTCGGTCTCAACTCGGGCATCTTGGCCTGTCTCATGACCGGCGCCACCAACCTCCCCCACGCGGTGTTTGATGTGCCCGCGGTGATGGCCCGGGTGCCCGAGGAGCGCATCTCCATGCTTCCCGGCCCACCGGCCATATACCAGACCATCCTCAACCACCCCGACCTCGACAGCTTCGATATGTCCACCCTGCGCCTTGCGGTCACCGGCGCGGCGGCCATCCCGGTGGAGATGATCCTCCAGATGCGGTCCCGGCTGGGGTTCGAGACCATCGTCACAGGCTACGGCCTTACTGAGGCATCGGGAATCGCCACCATGTGCCGCCACGACGACGACCCCGAGACCATCGCCAATACATCGGGCCGAGCCATCCCCGATGTGGAGGTGCAGATCACCGACGACGACGGCAACGAGATGCCCCGGGGCGAGCCCGGTGAGATCGTGGTGCGGGGCTACAACGTCATGCTCGGCTATTTGGACGATCCCGAGCAGACCGCGGAGACCATCGATGCCCACGGCTGGCTGCACACCGGCGACATCGGGGTAATGGACGAGCGGGGAAACATCGACATCACCGACCGCAAGAAGGACATGTTCATTGTGGGCGGCTTCAACGCCTACCCCGCGGAGATCGAGAACATCATGCTGGCCCACTCCCAGATCGGGCAGGTGGCGGTGATCGGGATACCCGACGACCGGCTTGGCGAGGTGGCGGTGGCCACCGTGGTGCCGGCTCCTGGCACCGAACCCACCGAGGATGAGGTCATTTCCTGGTGTCGCGACCAAATGGCCAACTACAAGGTGCCCCGCCGAGTGCGGTTCACCGATGCCCTTCCGCTCAACGCGTCGGGGAAAGTGCTGAAGTACGTGCTCCGCGAACAGGCAGCTGGCGATTGACTGCTGTTATAGCCCCTGACACTGCAATCATCGGCACCTCATGAACAACTCAAAGTGGGGGCCAATCGGGGTCGGAGTCGCCACCGGCTTTCTGTCTGGGCTGTTCGGAGTGGGCGGCGGGATTCTTATGGTGCCGTGCCTGGTGCTGATGCTGGGAATGGAGCAGCGCCGAGCCCATGGCACCTCTCTGGGCGCCATGGTGCTCATTTCTGCCTCTGCGCTCGGTGGGTTCCTGCTCGAGGGCTCGGTGGCTTGGGCGCCCGGCCTGCTGATCTTTGCCGGCGCCTCGGTGGGGGTCACCGCCGGAACCTCGCTGCTGGATCGAGTTCCCATCCGGTCGCTTCGGATTGGCTTTGCCCTGCTTCTGCTGGCTACCGCGGCCCGCTTTTTGGCCGTCGCCCCCGACACCGACGGCCATAGCGGAATCACGGTGGCTCTGGCCTTTGCCTATGTGGCCTGCGGCTTGGCCACCGGGCTGTTGTCGGGCACCATGGGAGTGGGCGGGGGCGTGATCATGATTCCGGCATTGATCCTCTTGTTCGGCTTTGTCGATCCCACTGCCAAAGGCACTTCGTTGCTGGTGATACTTCCCACTTCCATCATCGGCACCCTCCGAAACCGCCGCTCCGGCAACATTGACCCCAGGTCGGCGCTGACCGTTGGGGCATCCGGGGTGGCCTCGGCGTTTGTCGGCGCGCTGGGTGCCAGCGCGCTCAGTCCTCGGCTGTCGGGCATCTTGTTCGCCATCCTGCTTATCGCCAGCGCAGTGCAGATGTTGCGCCACGCCAACGACCCCCCGCCGCCGAGCGAAGCAGTATGACCGCCCACGAACTCAATTTTTTTGGGATGCACAGCGAGAGAACAAGATAGGATTGAGATGGATGAGCGATACCCAAATTGTGTGGCTGAACACCGAGACCGCGGCCAAGCGGCTGGGTATCACCACCAGAACGCTGTACCGGTTCATTAACGAAGGCGGACTGGCCGCGTATCGGATGGGTCGCGTGATCCGGGTCAAACAGGACGATGTGGACGCCTTCATTGAGCGCAGTCGAATCGAGCCCGGCACACTGGGTCATCTGTATCCTGATCCCGTCTCCACCGGTGGTGACGAAGAAGGCGATGACAGCGACGCAGATTCCGACTCCTGAATGACCACCGCCGCGCCGGTCACCATAGACATTCCGCGCAATGGGCTCATGGCAGCCCTGCTAGGTGAGCGCGATCAGCATCTCCGCCAGATCGAGCAGTCGTTTCCCGACGCCGACATCTTCGTGCGGGGCAACCGGATCACGGTGTCGGGCCAAGGCGCCGAACGGGTGGCCGGGCTGTTCGACGAGATGGTTCAACTGGTGCAAGGCGGCCACCAACTCGATACCCGTACGCTGGGTCGGGCGATCAAGATGGTGGAGGCAGACGAGAGCCCCTCAGGGGTGATGGACACCGACGTTTTGCGGTCGGGCCGGGGCCGGGTCATTCGGCCCCAATCTGCCGGCCAGCGCAGCTACGTCGATGCCATGCGGGCCAACATCATCACTTTCGGCATCGGCCCGGCGGGCACCGGCAAGAGCTGGCTGGCCGTGGCCACCGCCGTGCGGGAGCTGAAGGACCGCACCGTGGAGCGAATTATCTTGACCCGGCCTGCCGTGGAAGCGGGGGAACGGCTGGGGTTTCTGCCGGGCGACATGATTGCCAAGGTCGACCCCTACCTGCGTCCGCTCTATGACGCCCTATACGACATGATCGACGCCGAAGAGGTGCAGTCGCTGGTCGATCGGGGAGTCATCGAGATTGCGCCGCTGGCCTACATGAGAGGCCGGACGCTAAACGACAGCTTCATAATTCTGGACGAGGCCCAAAACACCACACCCGAGCAGATGAAGATGTTCTTGACCCGGATCGGGTTCGGCTCCAAAGCAGTAGTCACCGGCGATGTGACCCAAGTAGACGTGGATCGGGGCCGCAGCGGCCTGGATTCTCTGGAGAAGATCTTGGGGGGCATCGACGGCCTGTCGTTTGTCCATCTCAGTTCCCGCGACGTTGTTCGCCACCGCATTGTGGCCGACATTGTCAACGCCTACGAGCGGGCCGATAAGGATGGCTGACGGCGATTCGGGTCCTAGACCCAGCGAAGCAGGCTCTGATCAAGGTGTGTTCGACCATGGTGTGCCTGATCATGGAGTTGTCGCGGTATTCGACCGCCAACAAGATATGGCGGTGGACGAGGCTCGATTGGTTGAGCTGATGCGCCGGGTGGTCGCTGAAGAACAGGTGGCGACTCCCTGGGAGGCGGCGCTCACGTTTGTGGATCCCGACCAGATGGCCGCGCTCAACGCCGAGCACCGGGGAATCGGCCAGCCAACCGACGTGCTCGCCTTCGGTGCCGACGACGGCAGCGCGCCCCGGGGCACCGACGAGCCCCGGTTGGTAGGCGATGTTGTGATCTGCCCCTCAGTGGCCGCGTCCAACGCCGTGGCCCAGGGTAATCCCGTCGACGACGAGCTAGCCCTGCTGGTGGTGCACGGCACCCTGCACTTGCTGGGCTACGACCACATTGACGATGCCGATGCCGACAAGATGGAACATCGGGAGCAGGAGCTATTGGCCCAGGCATCGGCCATGACAGAACGTGCCGGGGCCGAGGCAGGGTCGAGATGAGCGTTCTGGGTCGATTCGGGCTTTTGGGGCGGCTACTGCGGGCCAGTTGGAGCCGGGAGTCACCGCAGGTGTCCGAGGAGGAGTTGCTGGCCATGGCCGAAGCGGCCGAAGCATCCGACGCCATCGAGCCTGAGGAGCGGGAGCTGATCGGACAGATCATCGAGTTTGGCGACACCGTGGCCCGCGAGGTGATGGTACCCCGCACCGATATGGTGTCGATGAGCGACCAGCACACGGTGGCCGAGGCCATCGGAATCGTCATCGAGCACGGCTACAGCCGAGTGCCAGTGTACGCCGAGGGGATCGACGATGTTGTGGGCGTGGTGCACGCTAAGGATCTGATGCGGGCCGAGCGGGAGCAGGGTGAGGGTTCTCCAGCGGTTGCGGTGGCTCGGACCCCCCGATTCGTGCCGGAGACCAAGCGGATAGCCCTGCTGCTGCGGGAGATGCAGGCAGAGAAGTTCCACATCGCCATCGTGGTTGATGAGTACGGCGGAACCGCCGGAGTGGTCACGCTGGAAGACCTGATCGAGGAGTTGGTGGGCGAGATTGTCGACGAGTTCGACGTAGAGGAGCCCATGATCGAGCGGGTTGGCCCCGCAAGGGTGCGGGTGAACGGCCGGGTGCCCATCGACGAGTTGAGCGAGGTGCTGGGCGCGCCGCTGCCCAACGGCGACTGGGACACCGTCGGCGGCCTGATCTTCAACACCCTGGGCCACGTGCCCGACGAGGGGGAGACACTAGTGGTGGATGGCTGGGAGCTGCTGGTGGAGCGGGTGGCGGGCCGGCGAATTGCTCGGGTGATCGTGAAGCCAGTGCCCGACCCCGCTGAAGCCTGACCGAGGCCTTTTGGCTTGAGCAACGGGGGCTGTAGGTGGGCAATGTGAGTTTGACCGAGGCCAGCCGTGCCCTGAGTCAGCGTTCAGAGGTGATGGCCGGGCTCATGGACCGGTTCGGCCCGGCCCGATTCGGCCCCAAGCCCCCAGTGGGGGAGCGGTTTGAGGTGCTGAGCCGCGAGATCGCCTACCAGCAACTGGCCGGCAAAGCGGCCGGGGCCATCTGGGGTCGGGTGCGGGAGCAGGCGCCGGTGTGGGCGCCGGGCGCGGTGCTGGCACTGGGGGAGGAGCCACTGCGGGGCGCCGGGCTGTCGGGGGCCAAGACCCGGGCGATGCTCGACCTCGCCGCCCACTGCGAGCAGGGCTCGCTGGACTTGGCCAAGCTGGGGCGGCTGTCCGATCAAAAGGTAGTGAACCAGCTCAGCCAGGTGTGGGGCATCGGCACCTGGACCGCCCACATGTTCTTGATCTTCTCGCTCCGCCGCCTCGATGTGTGGCCGGTGGGAGACTTCGGAGTCCGCAAGGGCTACGGCCTGGCCCACGGCTGGACCGAGCCCCCCACCCCAGAAGAGCTCGAACCACTGGGCGACCAATTCCGTCCCTACCGCAGCGTCGCCGCCTGGTACTGCTGGCGAGCCACGGAGGTTTGATCGAGCGAGCGGCGGTGGGCGAGGGTGCCGTAGGCCAGCGCGATGCCGAGCCACATGGCGGCGTGTTGGGCGAGGGAGCCGATACGGAACTTCCACAACAGCGAGGCGGGTATGGCGGCCGGAATGTCGACGGTACCGCTGGGGGCGAAGTAGAGGACCAAGACGCCGCCGATCACGGCCGCGCCGATGCCGGCCGACCACCTCACCTCAGCACGCTCAGTACGGCGGCGGGCCACTTGGGCGGCCACAAAGCTGACTCCAACGAGCACCAAGCCGAGGAGGATGATGGCCAGATAGGTGAGCGTGCGGTCGTTGACCGTGCTGGGATCTCCCACGGCTGGGGGGTTGGCGGGCACCTTCAGCGCAGGGAGCACGGCGATCACCCCGAATGCCAGGGCCCCCAGACTCAGCGACCGGCCGAGGTCGGTGTGGCCGGCCAAACGGTGCTGGCCCCGGGCGTAGACCACCGCGAACACCACGCCCAAAAGGAGCCCCACCACCACGGCGGTGACCGTTCCCCCTACAAGCTGCGTGGTGCGGGAGATGAGCTCGTCCTCGTCGCCGTGGGAATGGCCTCCAGCGGCGGCGTTCTCCAGATCGATGGCCTTGGTGATATGGGGCTCAACGGCGAGCCATAGAGCGATGGCCGAGGCCGCCCCGCCCGCCAAGCCGGCGAGCGCGCCGCGGCGGAGCCGCTGAACCCAGGTCTCGACGCCCATAGAACCAGGAGCGGTTAGTGGCAGGGAGCGCCGAGGGCGTGTCGAGCGTCGTGGGTGAACTCGTGCAGATAGTTGGCGACCTGTTCTGAGAACAAGATCCCATTTTCTTGCAGGATGAGGTACACCGCGAACAGCGCGACTGCCGTGAGCGCCCACTCGACCATAGAGAATCGCCCGCCAGCAGTTGGACCTAGGACTTGGGTGGTGGGGGAACTCATGGCGACAAGCTAACCACAGAGTCATAAATAGGTCAATGGACATCGACGGGTAGCCCCGGAGGTTGATGTGTCGATAGCTGTTGACGTGTTGGCGGATTGGGCGTAAGGTTCCCTCAAATCTGTTCCGTGGCACCAAGAGCCGACGGAGACCCGCGGTTTCGTGGCCCTTGTGGAGCAGAGGAAAAGAGAGAGGGGAAGGCCACAATGAAGGGTTCTTCAAAGTCCAAATCGGTTGTTACCTCAACGGTTCCGAC
>JAJDTA010000100.1 GCA_022827405.1 Acidimicrobiia bacterium | reverse complement strand
GATGGCCTCCAGCATCGAACCCTCCCCCCGGATGGCCCGGTATTCGGGCAATGATCGACCGGCCTGGCGCATGAACCACACCGGCACCCGCTCCACTGGCAGCCCGCGACAGGCCCGCACAAAGGTGTCGTTGGTGATGGCAGCACCGTTGGTCACGTATAAACGGTACTGACATATGAGATGGCCGGTACCATCCATGCAGTGCGCCGGTCTATCGACGACTACCCCTTCGACCCAGCCGACCTCCCTCCCGGAGACGACGACGAGTTTTCCCCGGTGTCATGGGCGGTGGCCATCGCCGACGACTATGAAGATGCCACCCCTCGGGTGGTGCTCACCGTGGAAGAGGTGGGCCAGGCCGGTTACGGACTGGTAGCCCACTTGCCCCCCCATCTCGCCCGCCGCCTCCGGGCCGCCATCGGCGACGCCCTCAAGGAGATCGGCGAGCCCATCACCTCCTAGTGTCCCGACCCTCCTTTCGCGTATTAGACTTGAACGCTCACTGAAATTGAACTGAGTCTGAGGAGTCTCCGATTCATCCCGATCACACCGCGGAGCAGACATATATCGATCGGGCCCACCAAGCCCTCGAATCGGCCCGGGAAAGAGCCCTGTCTTTGAAAGACATGGTGGAGGTGGGCGCCGGCGGCACTCACCAGGCCCGTTATGAGCGGGAGATAATCTGGGACTCCATCAGCACCCGCCTCGGAGCACTTGATATCGGCGATGCCTCGTTGGTGTTCGGCCGGCTCGACTGGGTCGAGGAACAGGGCGGCGACCAGCTTTACGTGGGCCGAGTGGCGGTGTGGGACGACGATCAGGAGCCAGTGACCATCGACTGGCGGGCCCCGGCCGCTGAAGCCTTCTACCGGGCCACCGGGAGCGAGTCCATGGGCCTGACCCGACGGCGTCATTTCGTCACCCGGGGCCGAGAGCTGCTGGGGGTGGAAGACGAGTACTTTGGCGACCGCAACGGCCGCGGCCGCCTGCCCCTGGTGGGAGAGGCCACGCTGCGAGCCGGTCTTGAGGCTGGGCGCACCGGCCGCCTCGCCGATGCGGCCGCCACCATCCAAATCGAACAAGACGCCATCATCCGCTCCCCATTGCCCGGCGTGCTGGTGGTGCAGGGCGGCCCCGGCACCGGCAAGACGGTGGCGGCGCTCCACCGAGCCGCCTACCTGCTCTACACCCATCGCTTCCCTCTCGAGGGCCAGGGGATGCTGGTGCTCGGGCCCAACCGGCTGTTCCTCACCTATATCGAACAAGTGCTGCCGTCGCTGGGCGAAGCGGGCGTAGAAGTATCCACGCTGGCCGACTTGCTTCCCGGCATCCGGGTCAAGGGACTCGACGCCGCCCGGGTGTCCCGCATCAAGGGCGACCTGCGCATGATCTCGGTGCTGCGCCGGGCCCGCCGAGACCGCCAGCGGCCGCTGCGCACCGATCTGGTCATGGGCATGGGGCTTCGGCGGCTCAGGCTCACCGTGGACCAAAGCGCCCACATAGTCGATCAGGCCCGGAGGCGGTTCCGCACCCACAACCGGGCCCGCCGCTTCGTCGAAGAGCAGGTGTACCAGCACCTGGCCGACAGCGGTGCTCGCAGCAACGCCCCCGGTCCCGATGTCGAGACGGTGCGGGAGCAGCTTCACGGCAGCATCGAGCTGCGCGAGGCCCTGGAGTGGATGTGGCCGGTGCTCACCCCGGCCCACTTCCTTCACGACTTGTTCGGCTCGCTCGCTCTGCTCCGCTCCGCGGCGGGCTCGGTGCTGACCCCCGACGAGATCGAACTCCTCTACCGGCCTCGAGCCGACCACGCATCTGAAGTGGTGTGGACAGCCGACGATGCCTCCCTGCTTGATGAAGCTCTTTCCTTGCTGGGGCCGCGCCCCGGCCATAGAAAAACCGACTCGGTGAGAACCTACGGCCACATCGTGGTGGACGAGGCCCAAGACCTATCGCCCTTGCAGCTCAGGATGATCAGCCGTCGCTCGTTGAACGGGTCGATGACCGTGGTGGGCGATATTGCCCAAGCAACTTCGGCGTGGGGGCCCGACACCTGGGACAGCGTGATCGAGCACCTTCCCGGCGACAAAGAACCCTGCTTCGTCGAGTTGACCATTGGTTATCGCCTGCCCGAGCCCATCATGGAGCTGGCCGCCCGGGTGCTTGACGCCGCGGTACCCGGCTTGATCCCACCCCGGTCGATCCGTACCGAGGGACGGCCTCCCCGGTTTGTGCCTGCCTTTGGCAATGAAGCCGCGGCGGGCAACGGCCAGGGCCGCGAGAACGGCCACAACAGCCTGGTGGCGGCGGTTGTCCATGAAGTGAAGTCGGAGCTGGACACGCTGGCCAACGGGAACCTCGCGGTGATCTGCCACAACGCCCAGGCTGATGCCATTTCCAAGGCGCTTATCGCGGCCGAAGTCGACCACGGTCTGGTGTATGAGCGGGGCCTGGAATCCCAGGTGACCATCGTCCCGGTGGAACTGGTCAAGGGTCTTGAATTGGACACCGCCATCGTGGTGGAGCCCGCCGACATCGGCCAGAAGCTCCCCAAGGGGATGCGGGCTCTGTACGTGGCGATGACCCGGGCCACCCAGCGCTTGGTGGTTGTGTATTCCCGACCGCTGCCCGAACCCCTACGTGCCCTGGAGGTATGAGCCGATGGCCCACGATCCCCGCGACCTCACCGATGAGATGAACGGCTTTCTCCAAGACCGCCATCTGGCCTCGCTCACCGTGCTCCGCCCCGACGGCACCCCCCATGTGACCCCGGTGGGGTTCACTTGGGAGCCCGCCACCGCCACCGCCCGCATCATCACCTGGGCCGGGGCCAAAAAAGTGCGGTTATTGGAGGCGGTCCAGGGAGGACGAGCTGCGCTGTGTCAGGTGGACGGCGGTCGGTGGGTCACTTTGGAAGGACACGCCACCGTCACCGCCGACTCTGATGAGTGCGCCGACGCGGTGGCTCGTTACGGCGAGCGCTATAGCCCAGCCAAAGACCGGGGCGCCGATCGGCGGGCCATCATCATTGCCGTGGATTCAGTGCTGGGACGGGCCTAGCCATGAACCTCAAGAGCATCGGCCTCAGCGCCGACGTGCACGAGTACCTGGTGGCTCACGGCGCAGGCATCGATCCCATAGCTCAAGAGCTCATCGACGTCACCGCTGAGCTGGGCGGCATCTCCCGAATGCAGGTTGCCCCCGAACAGGCCGCATTCATGACCATGCTCACCCGCCTGCTCAATGTGCGGTTCGCGGTGGAGGTGGGTACGTTCACCGGCTTTTCGGCGCTTTCCATAGCCCGCGGGCTGGCCCCAGGCGGGCGGCTTCTGTGCTGCGACGTGAGTGATGAATGGGTGAGCGTGGGCCGTCCCTATTGGGAACGAGCTGGGGTGGCCGGCCGCATCGAGGTGGTGATCGCCCCCGCGGCCGAGACCCTGGCCGCCCTGCCCGGTGATCCGCCCATCGATCTGGCCTTCATCGATGCCGACAAAGCCTCTTACCCTGTCTATTACGAGGAGATCCTCCGCCGGCTAAGCCCCCGGGGGATCATTTTGGTGGACAACGTGCTGTGGAGCGGCCAGGTAGCCAACCCCGACGCCGACCTCGAAGAGAATCCCGGCACCGCCGACATTCGAGAGTTCAATGCCTCAGTGGTAGCCGACCCCCGAACGGCCCAAGTCATGCTCCCCATCGCCGACGGCCTCACGCTCATTACTCATTCGGAGATCTGATTCGACAGGTGCGCCACCGGTCCTCGCCCCGCGCCTAGGTCCCAATCAGATGACCGAACAATGCCGCGGTGGGCGAACCTCTTGGCGACCACGATGGCTTCCATGGGTTCGGTCCCGGTCGCCAGTTCCGCAGTTACCGCGGCCGAGAATGTGCAACCGGTGCCGTGGTCGTTGGCAGTGTCAACCACCTCGCCAGCCAGCTCGGTCCACGTGCCTTCATGATGCACTCTGTCGATGGCAGTGACTTCTCCAGTCACCACCAGCCAGCCGGGACAAAGCCGCCCCAACTCGTCGGCGGCCTCCAGTCCGGCCACTTCCTGGAGCACCGCGGCCTCCCGGACGTTGGGGGTAGCCACGGTGGCATGGGCCAACAGCTCCAAGTAGAGGGCCTCGGCACCGGCATCCAGCAGCCGGGCGCCGGTGGACGCCACCATAACCGGGTCGACCACCAGGTTGGGCAGCCGCCCGGCCGCCGCATAATCGCCCACCACGGCGATGATGTCCCGGTTGGCCAGCATCCCGGTCTTCACCGCCGCCACGGGCAGGTCGTCGAGCACCGAGTCGAGCTGGCGGGCGACAAATTCGGCGGGGACGGGGTGAACTCCCTGCACCCCCACGGTGTTCTGAGCGGTTACCGCGGTGATCGCGGCTGTCCCATGCACTCCTAGGGTGGAAAACGTGGTCAGATCGGCGGCGATTCCGGCCCCCCCCGACGCATCCGAGCCGGCCACACTCAGCGCCACCGGAGGATTCTTCACGAGTGCCATTCGGCCAGAAGGGCGGCAACGGTCTCGGCGGGATCAGGGCTGCGGGCCACCGCACCTTGTACCGCCACACCGGCCGCTCCGGCGTCCCGGCAGGCGGCAACTCGTCCCCGGTCGATCCCCCCGAGGGCGTACACCGGCACATGGGCCTGTCGAGCGATCCGGCCCAATCCGGCCAGCCCCAGCGGCGGCCCATAGCCCGGCTTCGACTCGGTCTCGAAAACGGGGGAGATGGTCACGTAGTCCACCCCGTCGAGCTCGGCTTGGCGCACATCGTCCAACCCGTGGCACGACCGTCCGACGATGCCGTGGTACGGCTTCGGAAACCGGTCGAACCCGGCCAGATGCACTCCGTCGGCCACCGGGTCGATCATCGACGCCAAGATGAGGCAGTCGGTGTGGTCTCTCATGAGCTTGGCCAGCTCGCGCCGGATCTGCGGAGGGCGGTCTTTGGCCCGGAAAATCACCGCCGGGGCGCTCACCACCACATCGGTGAGCACCAGCAATTCAGAGGCCAGCGCCCGCTTCGGGCTGAACGGCTGGCGGTGATCGGAACTCGGTCGAAGCGTGCGAACGGGGCGCACTCGGTCTTCCCTTCGGCCGGGGCGGCGCGGGTCAGAACTCGGCACGGCCCTGGTTGGAGGTAGAGGCTTCGGCACCGAAGCGCTTGGGAATTCGCCCGGCCAGCCGGGCCTGACGTCCGCCTTCCACCGCCAGCCGTATGGCGGTGGCCATTTGCTCGGGGTC
Source organism: Acidimicrobiia bacterium (assembly GCA_022827405.1). Taxonomy (GTDB): domain Bacteria; phylum Actinomycetota; class Acidimicrobiia; order Acidimicrobiales; family Bin134; genus Poriferisocius. The sequence continues at coordinate 30,393 of JAJDTA010000100.1, read as the reverse complement.
TCGAGCTCGGGTGATGGCCGAGGCCGCCATCACCGCCTCGCAGCCCAGCTCCATGGCCAAAGCGGCGTCGGATGCGGTGCCGATGCCCGCGTCCAACACCACCGGCACCGACGACTGCTCCACGATCATCTCGATGTTGTGGGGGTTGCGGATGCCCAGCCCCGATCCGATAGGCGCTCCCAACGGCATGACCGATGCACACCCCAAGTCTTCTAGGCGGCGGGCCAATACCGGGTCGTCGTTGGTGTAGGCCATCACGGCGAAGCCGTCGTCTACCAGTGTTTCTGCCGCCTCCACTAGCTCGATGCCCTCGGGCAAAAGGGTGATGTCGTCGGCGATCACTTCCAGCTTTACCCAATTGGTTTCGAATGCCTCTCGGGCCAGTTTGGCGGTGAGCACCGCGTCGGCTGCGGTGTGACATCCGGCAGTGTTGGGCAACACGTCGAGGCCGAGTCGGTCGATGACATCCAGAATCGACCCGGTGGCCTCGGGCGACACCCGGCGCAGCGCCACCGTGACCAACTCGCACGCCGACGCGGCCAGCGCTCGTTCCAGCACGGCCAGATTTGATGCCCCCCCGGTGCCGGTGATCAGCCGGCTGGTGAAGCTCCGCTCAGCCACTGTCCACGAGTCGCCCATTACGGCCTACCGTCCGAGGATTTGTTTGAGTCGCCCACTTATCCCCCTTTGGCCGCTTCGAGGATCTCGACCCGATCGCCCTCAGCCAATTGGGCCTCGCCCCACCGGCTGCGAGGGACGATTTCCCGATTTACGGCTACGGCAACCCCTCGCTGGTTGGGGGCCAGTGCTCCGACCGTGCAGTTGGCCGGCACGTCTCGAGCCTCGCCGTTCACCACGATGATCATGCCGGTACCCCGCTGAGGGATTCGGGGTCTGTGGTGTGACCTCCTGGTTTGGCATCGAACCGATTGGGGCTGAACGCAGCCAGGTCTATCGGCGGCTCGCGGCCTTGAACCAAGGCTGACACTGCGGCCGCGGTAATGGGCGCAGTGAGAATGCCGTTGCGGTAGTGGCCGGTGGCGTAAACGATGCCGTCGTCGCCGGTCCCGATGATCGGGGCATTGTCGGGGGCACCGGGTCGCAGCCCGGCCCACGTCTCCACCAAGTCGATCTCGCTCAGCCCGGGCAGCAGCGCCAGCACATCTCGGAGCAGCTCGTATACGCCGCCCGCGGTCACCCGAGTGTCGAAGCCCTGCTCCTCTTGGGTGGCGCCCACCACGATCTCGCCGTCGCTGCGGGGTACGGCATACACGCTCGATCCTCGCACCACCCCCCGCACCGGCAGCCGCAACAGTCCCACCGGGCCGCTCAACCGGAGGATCTGCCCCTTGATGGGCCGGATGGGCACTCCGAGCAGTCGGCCGGTCCACGCCCCGGCGGCCACCACCACCTGCTGGCAAACCAGCACCCGCCCGTCGTCGGCCACCACCCGATTGCCCGTCACCTCGGTGGCTGAGACCGGGATCGTGGGCACCCGGCGGAGCAACTCGGCCACCACCCGGCGAGGGTTTGCCTGGTGGTCGAGCGGGGAGTACACCCCTCCCCGGACCCCGGGGGCGAGCAGCGGCTCACGGGACCGGCATTCCCGGCTGCGGAGGCGTTCCACCGGCAGGCCTTCCTGTTCGTGCAAGTCGCCCAGATTGTCGAGCAGCGCCTTGTCGTCGGCGTCGTAGGCCGCCATCAGCATCCCGTTTCGGCGGTAGTCCACCGCATCGGCCCCCAGGGATTCGGCGAACGCCGGCCACGCCCGGCTGGCCGCCATGTTCAGGCGCAAGATGTGGCTCTCCCCCCAGTAGGCCTCGTGGATGGGGGCCAGCATCCCCGCCGCCGCGTGGCTGGCTCCGGTGCCTGGCGCGGGGTCGAGCACCACTACATCAGCGCCTTCTTGATTGAGCTGCCAGGCGGCCGACAAGCCGATGATGCCCCCACCCACGACTATGACATCGGGCTTCGTGGGGACGTCCGGCTTCGCGGGCACCTCAGGCACCGAGGGCCTCCAGCAGTTCGGCGGTGGCTGCGGCCGGGTCGGCGGCGTTGGCCACTGCGCCGATCACCGCCACCCCGTGGGCCCCGGCGTTCAATAGCTCCGGCACCCGGGCCGCGGTGATCCCGGCAATGGCAATCACCGGGATTTCCACGGCGGCGGCTACCTTCTCCACCCCGGCTGGCCCCAGCGGCTCGGGAAGACCGTCTTTGGTGGCGGTGGCATATATCGGTCCGACCCCCACGTACGAAGCCCCATCGTCTTGGTGGCGGAGGGCGGTTTCGAGGTCTCGGGCAGTCCCCCCCACCAGCCGGTCGCCACCGAGCAGCCGTCGCAACGCCGCCACTGGCAGGTCGTCGGCCCCGCCGTGGACCCCGTCAGCACCCGCAGTCAGGGCGATGTCGGCCCGGTCATTCACGATCACCACGCCCTGAGTCCTCTGGGCCGCGTCCACGATGCGCTCGCACTCGGCCAGAACCTCGGCGTCGCTCGACCCCTTGATCCGCACTTGCACCGCGGGTGCACCGCCTCGAAAGGTGGCATCGGCCAGTGAGGCACAGTCAGCGATGACGTGCAGCTTGGGAACATGCAGGGTCACGAGCCGGCCGAGTAGATCTCGGCGCCCTTGTCCCGAAACTCGTCGGCTTTCGACTTCATTCCCAGCTCGATGGCCACCGACTCGTCCACTCCCTGTCGGGCGGCATAGTCCCGCACGTCCTGGGTGATCTTCATGGAGCAGAACTTGGGACCGCACATGGAACAGAAGTGGGCAGTTTTGGCCGGCTCGGCCGGCAGAGTCTCGTCGTGATACTTCAGCGCCGTCTCGGGGTCGAGCGACAGGTTGAACTGGTCGGCCCAGCGGAACTCGAAGCGGGCCTTCGACAAAGCGTTGTCCCACTCCTGGGCCCCCGGATGACCCTTGGCCACGTCGGCGGCGTGAGCCGCGATCTTGTAGGCGATCACCCCGTCTTTCACGTCGGCCCGGTTGGGCAGGCCCAAGTGTTCCTTGGGGGTCACGTAACAGAGCATGGCCGTGCCGTACCAGCCGATGTTGGCCGCCCCGATGGCCGAGGTGATGTGGTCGTAGCCGGGGGCCACGTCGGTGGTGAGCGGGCCCAACGTATAGAAGGGGGCGTCTTGGCACCACTCCTGCTCCAGGGTCACGTTCTCCTTGATCTTGTTGAGCGGCACGTGGCCCGGTCCCTCGATCATCACCTGCACGTCGTGGGCCCAGGCCCGGCCGGTGAGCTCGCCCAGGGTTTGGAGCTCGGCCATCTGGGCGGTGTCGTTGGCGTCGGCGATTGATCCCGGCCGCAGTCCGTCGCCCAAGGAGAACGCCACGTCGTAGGCCGCGAAAATCTCGCACAGCTCGTCGTAGTGGGTGTAGAGGAAGTTCTCCTGGTGGTGGGCCAGGCACCAAGCGGCCAGGATCGAGCCGCCCCGGCTGACGATCCCGGTGGTGCGCTCGGCGGTGAGCGGCACGTAGCGCAACAGCACCCCCGCGTGGACGGTCATGTAGTCCACCCCTTGCTCGGCCTGCTCGATCACCGTGTCGCGATAAATCTCCCAGGTGAGCTCTTCGGGTTGGCCGTTGGTCTTCTCCAGGGCCTGGTAGATGGGCACCGTGCCGATGGGCACCGGCGAGTTGCGGATGATCCACTCCCGGGTGGCGTGGATGTCGGACCCGGTGGACAGATCCATCACCGTGTCGGCCCCCCATCGGGTGGCCCAGGTCATCTTCTCCACCTCTTCGGCAATCGACGAGGTGACCGCCGAGTTGCCGATGTTGGCGTTGACCTTGGTGAGAAATTTGCGACCGATGATCATCGGCTCCGACTCAGGATGGTTCACGTTGGCCGGAATGATGGCCCGGCCCCGGGCTACCTCGGAGCGCACCAACTCGGCGTCGAGCCGCTCACGAGTGGCGATGAACTCCATTTCCGGGGTGATCTCCCCCCGACGGGCGTAGGCCATCTGGGTGACTGCCGCGCCCTTGGCCCGAAGCACCGGGCGACGCTCGCCCATGAACGGGTCGGAGGCTTGGCCGGTGCGTACCGCTCGGCGGCCGTCGTCGCGGGGATCGACAGCTCGCCCCGCGATCTCGGTGGTGTCGTCCCGCTCGGTGATCCAATCCAGTCGCAAGGGTGGCAGTCCCACATTGGGATTGGATCCCGGTCCGCTGGTGTCGTATAGCAGAAATGGCGGCTCCGGTTCGGTCAGGTTCACCTGGGTGAACGGCACCCGCACATCAGGCCGCTTGCCGGTCACATACACCTTCTCCCGAGCGGGCTTTTCGCTGGGTGGGGAGCTTTCCTGGTTCGGCGCGTTGCCGTTGGTGCTCTCGCTCATCATCATCTCCCTTCGCCGGCGTTATCCGGATCAGGTTCAGCGGTCGGTGCCAGCGGACACCCTCTCAGCCCGACGATCCTCGAGCTCCCGCGTGGTTGTCGCCCCTATCTTGTCACAGACCCACGGCTACCGACGTAGCGGTTGATGAGGGATTGGGTGGAGGAGTCGCGGGTGGGGGAGGGCTCGGCCATCCCGGCCAATTCGGCGGCGATCTTTGTAGCGAGGGTCTTGCCCAGTTCCACGCCCCATTGGTCGAAGGGGTTGATGCCCCACACGGTGGCTTGGGTGAAGACCTTGTGCTCGTAGACGGCGATGAGCTGGCCCAGAGAGCGGGGGGTGAGCTGGTCGCCGAGGAGGACGGTGCTGGGCCGGTTGCCGGGGAACTGTCGGTGGGGGTCGCCAGCGTCGGGGGCGCCGAAGGCCAGGGCTTCGGCTTGGGCGAACAGGTTGGCCATGAGCAGATCTTGATGATCGGCGAGTTCGTGGTTGGGGCGACAGAAGCCGATGAACTCCACTGGGACGATGTCGGTGCCCTGGTGCAGAAGTTGGTGGAAGGCGTGCTGGCCATTGGTTCCGGGCTGGCCCCACACCACCGGGCCGTTGGCGGTGCTTACTGGGGTGCCGTCGGCCCGGACCGACTTGCCGCTGCTCTCCATATCGAGCTGCTGGATGTAGGCCGGAAACAGGGCCAGCTCCTGCGAATAGGGGAGCACGGCGTAGGTGGGCCAGCCCCAGAAGTTGCGGTTCCAAATGCCGATGAGTCCCAACAAAGCAGGCAGGTTTTCGTTCCACGGAGCGGAGCGGAAGTGCTCGTCGATGTGGTGCATGCCGGCCAGCATGTCGGCGAAGGCGTCGGGGCCCACGGCGGTCATCAGGCTGAGCCCGCCTGCGGAGCCCAGCGAGTAGCGTCCACCCACCCAATCCCACATGGCGAACACGGTGTCGGCGTCGATGCCGAATTCCTGGGCCTTGTTTGGGCTGGCGGTAACGGCGGCGAAGTGCTCGCCAGCTTGTTCAGCGCCCACCGCGTGAGCGATCCAATCTCGGGCCGTGATGGCGTTGGCCAGGGTCTCGGCGGTGGTGAAGGTCTTTGACACCACTATGAACAGGGTTCGGGCTGGGTCCAATCCCCGGGTCACCTCCCGGAAGTGGGCTCCGTCCACGTTGGACAAAAAGCGCACGTCCAACCCGGTGTCGGCATAGGCACCCAGCGCGGCGGTGGCCATGGCCGGCCCCAGATCTGATCCGCCAATGCCGATGTTCACCACCGCCTGCCATCGCCCATCGCGGGCTTCGGCGGCAAAGGCGGCCATTCGGTCGAGCTCCTCTCGGACCTCAGGAGGCGGGTCGGGTTGGCGCAAAGCGGCGTGCCAGGCGGGGCGATTTTCGGTGGTATTCACCGGCTCCCCATCGAGCAAGGCTTCAATCCGGCCGCGCAGCCCGGCGCGGTCGGCCAGGGCGGCCAGCATCTCCACCGTCTCATCGGTGAGACGGTTCTTGGAGTAGTCCAGCAGCCAACCGTCAGTCTCGGCCACAAGCCGCTCGCCCCTGTGCCGGTCTCCATTGAACAAATCCCGCAGGTGTACACCGTCGAGCGCTTCTCGGTGCGCGCTCAGCGCGTGCCACTCGCCGGTGTCTTGCATCACCCGCAGCGTAACCGGGTCGCCGAAGGCCTCTTGTCCGACTATTCGTAGGCGATGGCGTCGAGGATGTTAAGGCGGCTGGCCCGGCAGGCGGGTATCGAAGCGGCCAACAAACCGGCAACGGCCACGATCACCAGGTAGATCCAAAGCGTTCCCCACGGGATGGCAAACGACGAGATGATGCTGTCGGGGATGATCTCTACCGTGACCCAGCCGAATACCACCCCGATCACTATGCCCATGAGCCCGCCGAATACCGACACGATTCCGCCTTCCCAGCGGATCATGCGCCGGGTTTGCCGCCGGGTCATGCCCACGGCCCGAAGCAGGCCCAGTTCCCGGGTGCGCTCGAATACCGACAGGGCCAGGGTATTGGCCACCCCCATCAGGGCGACGATCAGCGAGATGGCCAGCAGAGCGTTCACAATGGCCAAGAAGGTGTCGGCTTGGCTCTCTACCGCCTCTATGAACTCCCCTTGGTCCCGCACCTCAAGTTGCGGATAGTCCAGCAGTGCTTCATCTAGCGCGGCCCGAGCTTGTTCGGGGGTGTAGCCCGGGGCGGTGATGGCGGTGATAAGGGTGGCTTCTTGGTCTTGCAGGTATATGTCCCAGTCGTCGAGGTCGATCAGCCAGGAACCCATAGCGGCCTGGTCGTCGTAGATCACCGCAACGGTGAAGGTCGCAATATCGCCGTCGGGGAACTCCATCTCGAGTGGGTCGCCGATGCCAACCAACAGGCCCTCAGCCTGGGCTGTGTGCAGCGCAACGTCGCCCGCCCCGGCACCGACAAAGCTCCCCTCCACCACGTCGAGATTGAAGTGGTCCGGCAAGGCTTCCAAGTCGGTGGCGCCGATATCGTCCACATCGTCATCGGCGAGGGTGCGCATGCCCTCAAAGCGATATCGATAAGTCAGCACGGAGGCAATTTCCGGCTGCTCGCTTATGGGCTTGACGGCTTGTGTACTGAACGTCTCCGACGGGTCCACGCAGCTTCCCGGACATATGAGCCAGTCGGCCTCCAACGACCGGTCTATGGCGTCATTCAGGGTTTGCTTGAACGATTGGCCTACCACCGAGACCATGGACACCAGGGCCAAGCTGATCATAAGCGCCGATGCGGTGTTAGCCGTGCGGCGGGGGCTGCGCATGGCGTTTTGGCGGGCCAAGCGCCCGCTCACCGCGGAGATTCGGGCCGGCAGCCAGCCCAGCATTCTGGCCACCGGAACCGCGAAGGTGGGGCTGACCAGGTTCATGCCCACGAACACCAACAGCGCGCTCATGCCGAGAATGGCCAGGAGGGTTCCGGTGGAGAAGTCGCCCACCAAGGCCACCACCAGCATGGCCAGTCCCAGGATGAGTACCCGGGCCTGGGCCATGCCCGACGGAAGGTGCCGGCCCCCCACGAAGGTCATCAACGCCCCAACCAGGGCGGTCACCACCACGAGCAAAGCGGACTCCGAGACGATGCCCACGGCCACCACTACCGCCCCGCCCACCGTGAGCAGCTTTTCGAGGCGGGTGGCGCGTCGCTCCTGGGTGATGTGGCGAGGAATGTTGCCGGTGATCGCCGCCATTGGGGTGGTGCGCCGGGCTCGCAGGGCGGGCCAGATGGCCGATAGGGCGGTCACCACCACCCCCACGAAGATGGCGGCCACGATTGAGTTCCACTCCACCACGATGGGTGCGTCGGGCAGCCCCGCACCCAGGCTGCTTATGAGTCCCCGAATGCCCAGAGAGATGAGCACTCCCAGTCCCAGCCCCGCCGCGCTGGCCACCACCCCCACCGCTAGCGCCTCGCCGACCACGATGGCGGTGACTTGTCTCCCGCTGGCCCCCATTGCCCGAAGCAGCCCCAGCTCTCGGGTCCGCTGGCCCACCAAGATGGTGAAGGTGTTGTAGATGATGAAGGCCGACACCACCAAGATCACCACTGCGAAGCCCAGCAAGAAGTTCTCGAAGAAGCCGATGAACTGGTTGAAGAGGTCTTCTTGTTCTTCGATCAGGTCCTGTTGGGCCACTACTTCGTGGCCATCGCCTATGGCGGCGGCAACTGCGGCCAGCACCGACCGCACAGCAGCGCCGTCTTCGAGAGCAATGTCGACGCTGTCGAAGCCGCCACCGCTGTGCAGGAACTGGAGGGCGGTCTCGGTATCCCAGGCCATCATCTGCGCACCGGCGGTGGCATTGGGCCCGCTTCCGTAGCGGAAGAGTCCGACCAGGGTGAACTGCTGGGTGCCCCCTGAAGCTGACACTCGGTAGCGCTGGCCCACCTCGAAGTCGTGCTCTTGGGCGGTATCGGCGTCCATGGCGAACTCATCGGGTCCGTTGGGAGGACGGCTGACGCCGTCGGCCCAGACTTCTAATGCCCCCAGCCGCTCGTCGCTGGGCCAGCCCACGCCGATCTGGGGGGGTCCGGCGAGCTCTAGGGCCTCGCCGTCGGCGGTGATGGGTACCACGCTGAACTCGACAACGGTGCCGGTGGCGGCGGCCACCCCTTCCACCGATCGCACGACTTCCAGGAGTTCGGGATCGAGCAGCGGTTCGCTCTGGCTCCGGTCGCCGAAGGCCAGTTCTCGGCGAACCGAGAGATCGACCCCTTCAAAGATGTCCTGTGAGAGGTTGCCGAACGTGGAGCGGAGCCCGGAGGTGGTGATCAGCACGCCCACGGTGAAGCCCACGCTCACCACTACGGCCAGCGTGGTGAGCAAGAACCGGATGCGGGTTCCGGCGATGCTCTTTAGGGCGTAGCGGATGAGGCCGATGGGTAAGTATTACTGGTGAGCGATGGCTTCCAACACGTTGAGGCGGTTTGCTCGCCGGGCAGGGAAGAAGGCGGCCAGCAATCCGGCCACGGCCGACACCACCACGTAGATAACGAGGGTGATCCACGGCACCGACGGGCTGGTGATGAAGTCCCCGGGGAAGGCGCCTGCCGCGATCGAGCCCGCTACCACGCCGGTGGCAATGCCGATCAGCCCGCCGAAAACGGCCACGATGATGCTCTCCAAGAAAATCGCCCCCCATATCTGCCGCTTGGCCATGCCAATGGCTCGCAGGAGACCCACTTCCCGGGTTCGCTCGAATATCGACAGGGCCATGGTGTTGGAGATGCCCACCACCGCAATGAGCAGCGCGAGAACCAAGAACACGTTGATGATGACCAGGAAGTTATCGACCTCGGCGGCCCGGGCTGCCCGGTATTCGGACCGGTCTTTCGCGGTGACCTGGGGAAAGCCGGAGATGTTGGACTCAATGCTCGACCGGGCCTGCTCCGACGTGTAGCCCGGAGCGGTGATTGCCGTCACCAGGTTGATTTGGAAGTTGAGCTCGAGGCGTTCCCAGTCGCTGGAGTCAATCACCAAAGCGCTGACAACAGAGTCGTCGTTGTGAAGAGCCACGACTCTGAAATCCACCTCTTGGTCGCCGGGGAACTCCAGCATCAAATGGTTGCCGACCGCAAGGTTCAGATCATCAGCCAAGTCCTCGTGTACCAGCACATCACCGGGGCCGGCTGCATCCAAGCTTCCGGATACGACGCCCGGGTCGACATGAGGGGAAAATGCATCGAGATCGGAGGCGGTAATCCGGTGCTGCTCGCCGTTGGCGGTGCGCACACCGTCGGGGCGGAATTGGAAGGCCATCACCGACTCCAATTCGGGCGACTCAGAAACCCTCTGGGTCACCTCGGGGCTGAACGCTCCCATCTGCGTGCTGAAAGACCCCTTGTCGTTGCTGCAATCGCTGGTGCAGACGAGCCAATCAGCCTGCACTGAGTCCTTAAGCTGACCATTCAAGGTCTGCTTGAAGGAGGTTCCCAGAACGGTGACCAGCGACACCATGGCCAGCCCGATCATGAGCGCTGAGGCGGTGGTGGCGGTGCGGCGGGGGTTGCGAGCCGCATTGAGACGGGCCAGCCGCCCGTTGATGGTGAACAGCCGGTCGGCGGGCCACCCCAGGATCAGCGACATCGACCGGGCCAGGGCCGGCGTGATGATGTTGACCCCCAGCAGCATCAGCAACGCCCCCACGCCGAGGGGAAGGACGAGCTGTGAGGTGGTTAGGTCGGAGAACAGGCCCACGAGCAGGAGAACCAGTCCTGCCCCGCTGACGACCGAACCGACGACCAGGGAGCGGCGCCGATTGAAGGGATCGATCTCCGCGTCGTCCGCGAGCGCAACCATGGGCGTCACCCGGCGGGCCCGCAACGCCGGCCAAATGGCGGTGACCATGGTTACGCCTATGCCGATGATCAACGCCGCTACAACGGTCCACCCGCCGATGATCACGTCGGATTCGGGAAGGTGGGCACCAGCGCTATCCAGGGCGCTCCGAATACCAAGGGCCACCAGAATGCCGAGGCCGAACCCCAAGATGGTGGCCACGATTCCCACGATCAAGGCTTCGACTGCCACCACTTGGGCCACTTGGCGCCGCCCGGCGCCGAGAACCCGCAGCAGTCCCAACTCCCTGATGCGCTGTCCCATAACGAGGGTAAACGTGTTATAGGTAATGAACGATGAGATGATCAAAACGATGACGGCGAAGGCCAACAGAAGGTTGCGGATCAGGTCGATGTTTCGGGCAAATTCTTGGTTGCTTTCGTCGATGTTGTCCTGCTGGGAGATCACTTCGATGTCGGGCCCCACCTGGGCTCTGATGGCCGAGGCCACCCCTTCGTACGAAGCCCCTGGTGCCAGCTTCCCGTGGATGAGGTCATAGCCGCCCCCGCTGTGCATGAGCTCCCGGGCCTTGGACATCTCCCAGGAGACGATCTGAAGTGCTATGCGGGTGTCGGGATCGAGGAAGTACAGGTAGCCGACCAACTCGAATTCTTCGGTACCAGCGGGGGTGGCCACCTTGTAGCGCTGGCCGATGACGAAGCCGCTCTCCCGCCCGGTGAAGTGGTCGATGGCGAATTCGTCGGGACCGACGGGTCGACGGCTGACGCCGTCGTCGTAGACGTAGACCGTGCTTAGCGCCTCAGTTTCGGGCCAGCCGAATCCGAGTTGTCGTCCTTGGCCGGGGTCCACGGGATTGCCGTCGCCGTCGATGGCAACAACGTTGTATTCCTGCGCCAGTCCCGTGACGGCCTCCACCCCGTCGATCGCCGTGAGGTCATCGCTGAGCGAAATCGGGAGAAGGGGCACTCCTTCGTTGCGATCACCGACGTCGGACGCGGCGCGAACGGTGAAGTCGTACTTGTCGTAGATCTGACCCGACAGGGCGTTGAGGGAGTTGCGGAGGCCGTCGGTGGAGATCAGCACGCCGACGGTCAGAGCCACGCCAACGATCACCGCCAGGGTGGTGAGGGCGAACCGGACTTTGACGCCGGCGATGCTGCGGAGGCTGTAGCGCAGGAGTGTCATCAGCCAACTACCTGATCACGAGCACCGGAGCGGGGGAGTCCTCGGCGTATTCTTAATCGTCCAGGTCCTTCATGTATTCCAGCACTTCTTCCATGGAGGCCCCCTCTGGTATGCCCTTGACGAACTGGCCCACTTGAAGGATCTTCATGTAGTCGAGGATCTGATCCGCGGTGGGGTTGAGCATCTCGCCCTGGAGTAAGCCGTCGGCCAAGAACACGGTCCGGTCGGCGTAGGATGCCGCTTTGGCGTCGTGGGTGACCATCACGATGGTTTGGCCCAAATCGTCCACCGCTTCGCGCATGAACTTGAGAACGTCGTTGCCCGAGCGGGAATCGAGGTTGCCGGTGGGCTCGTCGGCGAAGATGATCTCTGGCTGGCTGGCCAGCGCTCTCGACACCGCCACCCGCTGTTGCTGGCCTCCCGAAAGCTCGTTGGGCCGATGGGTCAATCGGTCTTGAAGCCCTACCGTAGCGATCACGCTGTCGACCCATTCCTGGTCAGGCTCGCGTCGGGCCAGATCCATGGGCAGGGTGATGTTCTCGATAGCGTTCAGCGTGGGGACCAGGTTGAACGCCTGGAAGATGAACCCCACCCGATCGCGGCGCAACATGGTGAGCTCTTTGTCCGACAGGGTGCTGAGGTCGGTGTCGCCGATGAAGGCCTGGCCTTCGGTGAGATTGTCGAGAGCGGCCATGCAGTGCATGAGCGTGGACTTGCCCGATCCCGACGGGCCCATGATGGCGGTGAACTTGCTCTTCTCGAAGGTGATGTCCACCCCGTCGAGAGCTCGAACCTCGGTCTCGCCCGACCCGTATATCTTTACCGCGCTCACCGCGCGGGCGGCGGCCATTACATCGGTGGCCAGCGTGGACGCGTCGCTCATGGAAATAGCACCCCTTCGGCGTAAGCCAGTATTCCCGTGGTGTAAGTAGTGAAAACTATGGCTGGGAGACTACACGAAGGTAGGGCTTTTGCTCGTCCCAGCCGTCGGGGAACAGCTCCGCAGCCTCTTCATTGGAAAGGGCGGGAACGATGATTACATCATCGCCGTGCTGCCAGTTCACCGGGGTGGCCACCTTCTTGGTGGCGGTGAGCTGGAGCGAGTCGATCACCCGCAGCACCTCGTCGAAGTTGCGTCCCGTGCTGGCCGGATAGGTGATGGTGAGCTTGACCGCATTGTCGGGGCCGATCACGAACACCGAGCGCACCGTCATGGTGTCGCTGGCGTTGGGGTGGATCATGTCGTATAGGTCGGCCACGGCGCGGTCGGCGTCGCCGATCATCGGGAAGTTCGGGCGGATGCCCTGGGTGTCCTCGATGTCTTGCGACCAGGCGACGTGGTCGTCCACCGTGTCGCAAGACAGGCCGATGACCTTCACATTGCGGGCCGCGAACTCCTCGGCCAGTGTGGCCGTGTAGCCCAGCTCAGTGGTGCACACCGGGGTGAAGTCTTTGGGATGGGAGAACAGAACCGCCCAGGAGTCCCCCTTCCACTCATGGAAGGAAATGGTTCCCTCAGTGGTGTCGGCGGTGAAATCAGGGGCGGTGTCGCCCAGTCGAATGGCCATTTTCGGCTCCTTTTGCACTGCGATTTGCGGGAGGAAGTCTTGTTTAGCCTATCCGCTATCGCAATACCAGACTAAAGAGGTCTGGATTATCTCCGCGTGTCGCAGACTTGCTTTCTACTCTTCGTCTTCGGGGGTGCGGGGAGTGCGCTTGCGGCGGAAGAGGCGGCGGAGGCGTCCGCCTTCTAGGTCGTCGGTGGTGTCTTCGGGGGTGCCGACGGCCACTTCAAGGGCTTTTTTGGGCTGGCCTTCAAGGTCGAAAACCGATGGCGAGTCTTCTCTGACCACCAGCGGGGCCTCGAAGTCGACCTCGTCTTCGGCCGGATCCCCGGTTTCGGTCAGCGCCGTTTCCAATGCGGCCCGGATCTCCTCCAACTCGAACTCGGTGGTGGTCAACACCGACCGCAGATTGCCCATTGGATCCTCAGAGAACTGTCGTAGCCGTTCGATCCACTCGTCCCGGTACTGCACGTATACGAGGTGTTGGCGGCGGGCGGTCTCGTAGTCGCTCTTGAACACCGCGAAGACGGTCGCCTCTCCGGCCACGTGCATGGCGCTCAGCTCGGCCCGCATCACCGGTGAGGGGTGGCTGGCGATGGCCTCTCGCATCTTGGGCGCCAGGTCTTCGTGCCCGGCCATGAGCTCGTCACGGTTGCCCAAGTCGATCTGGAGGCCAGAGGCGTTGATCGTGCCGAGAACCTTCTGGTGGTTTTCGATCCAGGCCGACACCGTCAGCTCGTAGTGCCGATGCCATACCGCCAGGCTTTCGTGGCTCGGCCCGGAGGGGTCCACCATTGGGGGGAGTTCTTCGGCGGGGTCTTTGACCAACTCAAGCCTCGGCTTGGTGTCGTCGGCACGGTCGCCGCCATTGAGGTCGTCCTCAGCATCCGGAGACTCCGCCTCGCGGTCCAGCCGATTGGGGCCGTTGCTGCCCCCCTCCGAATTCTCCTCGGGAATCGGGCCGGGAAAGATGTCCCACAGCGCTCGCTTATTGCGAGTAGCGAAGGCGACCAGGGCGGCAAGCAGACCGCAACCCAGGATGATCAGTGCCGGTATCGCAAGCCCGGCGCTCACTGCTCGCCGACCGCGCTGGTAGCCAGCACGCGTACATGGGCGGTCGGAGGCAGGGTTGTGGCCGTGTGCTCACGGCACGACCAGCAGGTGTCGCGAGGTGTCCCCCACCACGTGACATCGCAGCGAGGACACCACATGGTGGCCTTCCGCCGCGCTTTTGGCGCGAAAATCCGGGAACGAGCCACAGCGGCCATATCGCCCACACTAGGAGCGCGGTCAGCCGGAATTGTGGATATCCGAGATGTGACTCTTGACTGTCAGATTGTCCACCCCGAAACCGGGACTACGGGGCGGGAGGTTCCTCGTCGGCGGGGATGATCAGCTCTTGGCCGATCTGGAGCAGATCGGCGACGATTATGTTGTTGGCTGTTTTCACCTCGTCGAGAGTCTTGCCGTACTGATTGGCAATTCCCAGCAGGGTTTCGCCCGCCGCCACGATGTGGGTGCGATCACCCGGCCGCACGGTGCCATCGCTGTTGAGCACGACCGGCACGTCCTGAGGTATCTCGATCTGCTGGCCGATGCTCAAGATGTTGGGATTCTCCAGGTCGTTGACGGCGATGATCGCATCGAGGCTGGTGCCGAACTCCGAGGCGATGCTGCCCAGCGTGTCGCCCCCCTGGACCACGTAGATGAACGCCTCAGGCGTGGAAGTGGGTGTAGGGGTCGGGGGCGGTGTGGGAGTCAGGGCCTCGATAGTGGGGACGGTCACCTCGTCGGAGTCCAGCCCCAATGGGCGTTCCTCGGTGGAAGTCCCCCCTCCGCCGCCGCAGGCTGCTCCCACCACAGCCAGCAGCAGCACCATCCATAACATCCGTGTCTGGCGCATGGCGACACCTCCTTTACTGCCAGTGCCCGTCAACATTACGCAACCCAACCCCAAAACCGAAAAAGCACTTCCTCGTGAATCGCCGCGGTGGTCTTGGGACTGCAACTGACCACGCAGTGAGCCGATGCTGACAACATGGAGAAATGTCGGCCGTCGGCATCCTGGTCAACCCACGTTCGGGTAGCGATGTGCGCCGCCTGCTCACCAGTGCAGGCGCATCCACCATCGAGGACAAGGTCAGCATCTTGCGACGCATCATCCACGGAGCAGCCGAGGCGGGGGCCGAGCATCTGGTGTTGACCCGCGACCCGTTTTCCATTACCCGGCGGGCCACCGAGAACCTCCAGTTGCCCATAAAGGTGGAGATGCTGGATCTGCCCTTGCATCACACCGAGAGCGATTCGGTGGACGCAGCCGCGGCGATGCGAGACGCGGGATGCAGGGTTCTGGTCAGCTTGGGGGGCGACGGCACCAATCGGGCCCTGGCGTTGGGATGGCCTGACGCTCCGCTGATCCCCCTGTCGACCGGCACCAACAACGCCTTTCCCTTCCACGTTGAGCCCACGGTCGCCGGGGTCGCTGCCGGATTGATCGCCACCGGCGCGGTAGATCTCCCCTCTCACTCACAACAGGCCAAAGTTGTGGCCGTTGATGTACACGGCGTAGACGGAGAATGCGACGCCGACCTTGCGCTGATCGATGCCATTGCCGTCAATGATCCTTACGTTGGCTCCCTGGAGTTATTCGACCCCGAGACGATGATGGTCGGCGTGTTCACCCGGGCCGAACCGTCCGCCATCGGGTTCAGCGGTCTCGCCGGGACGGTGCTGCCCTGTATGCCAGATGAGGAACGCGGGGTGGTGTTGGAGTTCACACCCCCGAGCCAAAATCCGGCCCGGTTGGTGCGGGCTGCTCTGGCACCAGGGTGGTTCGCCACCGTCGGGTTGGCCCGAAGCGAATACTTGGAACTCGATGTCCCCGTTGAGGTGGCCGGTCCGTGCCTCCTGGCCTTCGACGGCGAGCGCAGCCGCCGTCTGCACCCTGGCCAGACTGCCTCGCTGCGGGTGGTGCGCGGCGGCCCCCGAGTGATCGATGTGGGCGAGGCGGTGCATTCCGGAGCCCGAACAGGCGCGTTCGAAATTGGCGTGGGAGACTTGGGCGCATGAGTGCAGACGTAGTTATTCGCGGGGGAATCGTGGTGGACGGCTCGGGGGGGCCAGGACGGGAGGCCGACGTCGCTATCACCGGGGACCGCATCAGCGAGATCGGCTCGGGGCTGTCGGCCAAGGTGGAGTTGGACGCCGGCGGCCAGGTGGTGGCCCCCGGATTCATCGACATCCACACCCACTATGACGCCCAGGTGTTCTGGGATCCGGCGCTCACCCCGTCGTGCTACCACGGGGTGACCTCGGTGATCGCCGGCAACTGCGGCTTCTCCATCGCTCCCACCCTGTCCTGCCACCAGGATCTCATCGCCCGGACCCTTGAGAACGTCGAGGACATGAACGTGGACAGCCTGGCCGAGGGCATCCCCTGGGATTTCGAGACGTTCCCCGAGTATCTGGACTCGATCTCCCGCCGGGGCATCGCCCTCAACTTCGGGGCGTACATCGGTCACACCGCCCTGCGGCTGTTCGTGGTGGGCGACGAGGCCTACGAGCGGGCCTCCACCGACGAAGAGGTGGCCCGCATGGTGGAGGTGGTGGCCGAGGCCATTGATGCCGGCGCGGCCGGATTGGCCACCAGCTTTGCCATGACCCACCGCGGCGCGGATGGCTTGCCCATTCCCAGCCGATTCGCCACTCGGGACGAGTTTGAGGCGCTCATCGGCGTGCTCGGCCAGAAGCGCCGGGGCGTGGTGTCGATTGCCCCCGGCGAGCAGGTGGGTATCGACGACATGTACGCGTTGCAGCCCCAGGTGGGTGTGCCGTTCACCTACGGTGCCCTGTTGACCTTCCCCAACGGGAACCATGAGAAGAGCGCGGCCAAGAACCGGGAGGCATGGGAACAGGGGATCGAGGTGTGGCCCCAGGTGACTCCTCGACCGCTCACCTTCCAGATGCTGATGACCGATCCGTTCACCCTCAACGTGAACCCCGAGTTCGCCGCGCTGATGAGCGAGGACCATGACGCCCGGCTCAAAGCCTACGACGATGAGGATTGGCGCAACCGGACGGCGGAGGCCTTCAAGCACCAGAAGGCCATGGTTCCCCGGTGGGAGACGTTCCAGATTGCTGAGACGGCTTCTCGCCCCGAGCTAGTCGGACGGCGGCTCACCGACTTGGCCGAAGAGTTGGGAGTGCGCCCCCTCGATGTGCTGCTCGACACTGCGGTGGCCGACGACTTGACCACTCGGATCAGCTGCATCATCGCCAACGACGACCCCGATGGGGTGGCCATGCTGTTGCAGCAGGACGGCTGCACACTGGGTCTGTCCGACGCCGGTGCCCATGTGGGCCAGCTTTGCGATGCGCCGCAGGCCACCGACTTTTTGGGCAACTGGGTGCGCGACCGCGAGCTCATGCCGATGGAGAAGGCGGTGCGGAAGCTCTCCGCAGTGCAGGCCGACCTCTTCAATCTGGTCGACCGGGGCTACCTGCGGGAGGGGGCCTACGCCGACGTGGTGGTGTTCGACCCCGACACCGTGGCACCAGGGCCGCTGCGCCGGGTTCGGGACTTCCCGGCCAACGCCGAGCGGCTTACCGCCGACGCCTCGGTGGGCATCACCCATGTGCTGGTCAACGGCACCCCCATTCGCCGCGACGGCGTGATGGATCAGAGCGGCGTGGACGCCCATCCCGGCGACATCCTGCGTCCCTCGGCCCGCTAGGCCCAACCTGGCGTTCACAGAGAATTCGCCAAAGTCCTCTGGCGCGCCACAGGGCAGTGGGCCTAAGCTGTGGTTGAACGCAAGAGCGACAGCGTGGTCGTTCCCACATGATGACGAGGAGATCGCCATGGGGGAAAACACAGACTGGCGCATTGAGTTGAATCGTGCGGGGGTTGGCCTGCAAGAACTGCTGTCGGAGGGAATGCCCGCCGACAATCTCGACGACTGGGTGCAGCGTCTCGAGGACCAGCTCGGAGAGCTCAGCCGGGCGCTTACCGGATTCTGTTCGGATTGCGACCTCGGGCTGTTCGACGACTGCATCGAGCTGGCCCCTCGGCTGGTACCCCAAGTGAACAAGATCCGCTTGGAGCAGGTTCAGCTACAAGCCTCAGTGGAGCAGCAGATCCATCGACTGCACACCCAAGAGCCCGACTCCACTCTGGAACGGTCGATGGCCGACATCGTCCACAAGGTGGACCAGCTCAACCACCACGCCGTCGACGTGGTGTACAGCGCCTACGACACCGACTTGGGCGGCCCAGGCTGATCCTTCGCCAGTCGGGTTCGCTCAGAGTTCTCCGAACTGGCGGTCGCCCGCGTCTCCCAAGCCGGGCACGATGTAGGCCCGATCGTTGAGCCCCTCGTCGACTGACGCGGTGAACAGCTGAACGCCGGGGGCGGCGGCCTCCAGTGCCTTCACCCCTTCGGGGGCAGCCAGCACGCACACCGCGGTGATCTGCCCGGCCCCGGCGGCGGCCATCAGCCCGCACACGTAGGCCAGCGACCCTCCGGTGGCCAGCATCGGCTCCAAAACCAGCACCGACTGGCCGTCGAGATTGTCGGGCACGGTGTTGAGATAGGGCTCGGGCTGGAACGTATCCTCGTTGCGGCGCACGCCCAGAAAGCCGACGGCGGCCTCCGGCAACAGCTCGCGGGCGGCGTCCAGCATTCCCAGACCGGCCCGCAATACCGGCACGAGCAGCGGGGGATTGTCGATTAGCACCCCGGAGGTGCGGGCCAGCGGCGTGTCGACGCTGATGGCGGTGGCGGGAAGATCTCTCAAGGCTTCGTAGATCAAAAGACCGCTCAGTTCTCCCAATGCCCGTCGGAACTCCGGTGATGGAGTGTCGGCTCGGCGCAATGCGGTCAAGCGGGCCTGAACGAGGGGATGATCGACGACTGATACGTCCACGGCCCCACCGTAGCGGGCTTTTGCCGAATGCCTCACTGTCGCCTGCCACCCCTATCCTTGGGCGAGTGACCGATCTGTTGGCAGTGGAGACCCCGCCAGGGGCTGCCGATGCCGTGCCCGGGGTGCGCATCACCCCGGTGGACGCGGTGGGGCTGGAGCAGCGGGCCGCCGCGCTGTGTACCCGGTCGATCAAGACCACTTCGAAGGCGGCGGCGCTCGACTTGGCCATCCGGGTGATGGACCTCACCACGCTGGAGGGCGCCGACACCCCTGAGCGGGTCCAGGCCCTGTGTGCCCGGGCCCGTCGCCCCGACGCCGCCGATTGGTCGGTGCCCCCGGTGGCCGCGGTGTGCGTGTACCCCGAGCTGGTGCCGGTGGCCGCCGAGGCGCTGGCCGACAGCTCGGTGGCGGTGGCCAGCGTGGCCGGGGGATTCCCCGCGGGATTGTCTCCATTGGAGGCCCGGCTGGCCGAGATCGCCTGGGCGGTGGCCGCCGGGGCCGACGAGGTGGACATCGTGCTGAACCGCTCGGCATTTCTGTCTGGGCAGTATCAGAGGGCTTACGACGAGATCGCCGCGGCCAAGCAAGCCTGCGGGTCGGCCCACCTCAAGGTGATCTTGGAGACCGGGGAACTTGGCTCCTACGACCAGATCAGACGGGCATCCATGCTGGCCATGGTGGCCGGAGCCGATTTCATCAAGACCTCGACGGGCAAGATCGGGGTGGCGGCCACCCCGCCCACCGCTTTGTGCATGGCCGAGGCCATCCGGGACATGGCCGAGCAGACGGGCAGGACCGTGGGTTTGAAGCTGGCCGGAGGGATTCGCACCGCCAAGCAGGCCTGGCACTACCTGGTGATCGTGGGCGAGACGCTGGGTCAGGGGTGGCTGACCCCCGAGCGGTTCCGGCTGGGAGCGTCCAGCCTGCTCAACGACGTGCTCATGCAGCGGGCCAAGCTCCGCGACGGCCGCTACCAACGGCGAGAGGATTTCAGCGTTGACTGATCGCTCGTCTCCTGGACACGAGGTGGCGCCCGTGGGTGGTTTCGACCTGGAGTACGCGCCGGCTCCCGAGTCGATCGCCCCCGTGCGCTTGGCCTCGCAGTACGGCCTGTTTGTGGGCGGCGAGATGGTGGAGCCCGCGACGGGGCAGTTGGTTCCCACCGTGAACCCGGCCACTGGCGAGGCGCTGGCCGAGGTCAGCGTGGCCGATGCCGGCGATGTGGACCGGGCGGTGGCTGCGGCCCGCGCCGCCTGGGAGGGCGGTTGGCGCGATCTCCCCGGCGCGGAGCGGGCCAAGTATCTGTACCGGGTGGCCCGGCTGCTCCAGGAGCGGGCCCGGGAGTTCGCCGTGCTGGAGACGATGGACGGGGGCAAGCCGATCCGGGAGTCGCGCGATCTCGACATCCCGCTGGCCGCGGCCCACTTCTTTTACTACGCCGGGTGGGCCGACAAGCTCGACTACGCCTTCAGCGGCCGCCAGGCCGCACCCTTGGGAGTGGCTGCCCAGGTAATCCCGTGGAACTTCCCCTTGCTGATGGCGGCTTGGAAGCTGGCCCCCGCGCTGGCCTGCGGCAACACTGCGGTGCTCAAACCGGCGCCAACCACCCCGCTGACCGCGCTGTTGTTGGCAGAGGTGCTGCGCGACGCCGAACTGCCCCCCGGTGTGGTCAACATCATCACCGGTGACGACGCCACCGGAGCGGCGCTGGTGGCCCACCCCGGCGTGGACAAAGTGGCGTTCACCGGATCGACCGAGGTGGGCCGGGCCATCGCCGCCCAGGCGGCCGGCACCGGCAAGCGCCTCACGCTGGAGCTGGGGGGCAAGGCGGCCAACATCGTGTTCGACGACGCCGCCCTCGACCAGGTGACCGAGGGCATCGTCAACGGCATCTACTTCAACGGCGGCCAAGTGTGCTGCGCCGGATCCCGCCTTTTGGTGCAGGAGACGGTGGCCGACACCGTGGTGGGCAAGCTTCAGCGGCGCATGGACACCCTGCGGGTGGGTGATCCACTGGACAAGAACACCGACATCGGGGCCATCAACTCCCAAGCCCAACTAGACTGCATCCAAGAGCTGGTGGCCTCCGGTGTGGCCGAGGGCGCCGAGTTGTACACGCCGGAGTGCGTGCTGCCCGAACAGGGCTTCTTCCACGCCCCGGCGCTGTTCACCAATGTGTCCACCGCCCACCGCATCGCCCAGGAGGAGATCTTCGGGCCGGTCCTGTCGGTGCTCACCTTCCGCACCGCAGAGGAGGCGGTGGCCAAGGCCAACAACACGCCGTATGGGCTGTCGGCTGGCATCTGGACGGAGAAGGGGTCGCGCATCTTGTGGATGGCCGATCGAATGCAGGCCGGTGTGGTGTGGGCCAACACCTTCAACCGATTCGACCCGGCCAGCCCCTTCGGCGGCTACCGGGAGAGCGGCTACGGCCGAGAAGGCGGCAGGGCCGGTCTCCTGCCCTACGTGGAGCTCGTGGCATGAGCAGCCGACTGGTGGTCAACAAGACCTATAAGCAGTTCATCGGCGGCGCATTCGAGCGCTCCGAGTCGGGACGGTCGTACCCGATTTCCGGGGCCGAAGGTGAGCTTCTGGCCAACGCGGTGCAGGGGTCGCGCAAAGACGTTCGGGATGCAGTGGCGGCGGCCCGGTCGGCTCAAGGAGGCTGGGCCGGGCGCACGGCCTACAACCGGAGCCAGATCCTGTATCGGGTGGCCGAGGTCATGGAGTCCCGCCGCGACGAGTTCAGCGCTGAGGTGGCTCGAGCGGGCGATGGGTGTGGCGAGACGGCCGCCGCCCAAGAGACAATCGCGGCCATCGACCGCTGGGTGTGGTACGCAGGATGGGCCGACAAGTTCGCCACCGTGCTGGGCGGGGCCAATCCGGTGGCCGGCCCCTATTTCAACCTCAGCGTGCCCGAGCCCACCGGCGTGGTGGGGATCGTGGCCCCCGACGATTCGCCCCTGCTTCCGCTGGTGTCCCGGTTGGCTCCGGTGATTGTGTCGGGCAACACCGCGGTGGTGCTGGCCTCGGAGCGCAGTCCGCTGGTGGCCATCACCTTGGCCGAGACCCTGGCGCTGAGCGATGTGCCCTCTGGCGTGGTCAACATCCTCACCGGGCATCGCGGCGAAATGGTCCCCCCGCTGGCTGGCCATGGGGCCGTGGATGCGCTGGACCTCACCGGATGCGATGCCGATCTGGAGGCTGACGCCACCCGCCAGGCAGCAGCCACCATCACCCGGGTGGTGAGCGCATCGGCCGCTGAACGGCAATGGGCCGATGAAGGCGCCCAGAGTCCCTATCTCATCGACGCCTTCTGCGAAACCAAGACCGTGTGGCACCCCAAGGGAAGATGAGCGCGGGACCCTTTGTCTTCGGCGTCGACCTCGATGGGGTGTGCGCCCAGCACACTGTGGCTTTCCGGAGGATCGTGGCTCAGGAGAAGGGCGTGGCCGAGGAATCGCTGACCCTGGAATGCAGCTGGGGATTTCAGGAATGGGGATTCGAAGAAGGCGACTTTGAGGCCTACCACCGTCGGGCGGTGGCGGAGCATCGGATGCTGGCTGACATGCCGGCCATGCCGGGAGCCTCCAAGGCGCTGTGGCGGTTGTCGGAGGCCGGGGTGTGGATCCGCATCATCACCCACCGGCTCTACACCAACTGGGACCACGCCATCGCGGCCGGCGACACCGCCGAGTGGCTCGACAAGGCCAAGATTCCCTACCGCGACCTGTGCTTCGTGGGCGGGAAATCGGCGGTGGACGCCCACGTCTATATCGAAGACGCCCCCCACAACGTCGAGGCCTTGCGGGCTGAGGGCCGAACCGTGATCGTGTTCGACCAGCCCTACAACCGGGATTTGGAACCGCCCCGGGCCACCTCCTGGGAAGAGGTGGAGGCCATGGTCTACGACGAGCTGGCCGCCCATCAAGGCGTCGTCCAGCACCAACTCCCCACATTCGACCCCAGCACCGACCGCCTAACAAAAGCTAGGAATCCGTAAGAAGTGTAGAGAGACAAAGATGACTACCCGTCGGCAAGATTGAAGGCAACACACCTCCAAGCTAGGAAAGAAGAGAAGGCATCAGCAGTCTAGGAAGATTGGACCCAATATGAAGATCAGTTCAGAAGCCATGCAGGCAGCCTTAAACGACCTGCACAGTCTCAAGTACAGCAGACAATTGGTGTCGATGTACGAAAGTTAACTCGTGGCCAAATGGTGTCAAGCAAATGAGAAAACGAATTTAACCGTAAAGGACGTGGATGAAGCAGTTTCATCGTTATTTGTATTAGAGCCAGAGAATCCCACAGGAAGGCTATATCCATTCAGGTATGAGTGGACGACTTCTGAACAACCTGGCAGGAAGACAGTGTGGAATAACACCACCAGAGGACCGACATTAGCAAAAACAATATTCAACGACATTGGGGATGGAAGAGGGGAAGATATTCGTAGCGGCCTTAGGAGTGATGCAGCGAAATTAGTGAGTGAAGCATTAGAGCAAAGTCAAATGAGACTTCCTAAATGGCAATCACTTGCATGCCTGATACTTCGAAATTATGAATTTGATGAAAGCGCGAATTGGACACAAGCGGAAACCGAACTTCTTCAAAGTCTAAGGATGAGTGTTGAAGAGTTAGGCCAGATATCGACTTCTAGCCCATTAGAGGCGCCTCTATTGTCCGCTGAGGAATGGAGCCTCTCGGACCTGCCAAGAAAACTGGGGCCAACTAGGGTCTCGATCTCTTCAATTGGAGACACCAGAGAGAAGTCGGCAGATAGTGATATCGATAAGGAGGATTACTTTACCTATGACGAAAGAGTCTGGAGCATGCTAAAGGCGGCAATCGCTAACTATAAATTTGTAGTTCTAGTAGGCCCACCGGGTACTGGCAAGAGTAAACTTATCGAACGGCTTTGCAAGGATATAACCGATAACCCTCAAAGTTATGAGTTTCCAGAACACTTTAGACCTGATCCCATTTGGCATACTCCAGAAGAAAGTTGGACTGCCTTTGAACTTGTTGGGGGATATGCACCAAATGAGCAGGGGGTTCTGGAATGGGCACCAGGGTTGATTTTGAATGCAGTGTCCGACAACAGGTGGTTGGTGCTTGATGAAACCAACAGGGCTGATATGGACAAGATTATGGGCCCTCTAATCACATGGCTGTCGGAGCAGACTATCGAAGTCGGAAGAACAAAGCCCCATGATGGTGAGAGGATTGAATTGGGGTGGACAGAACTACTCACCAATAGAATTGAGATTTCAGAACAAACAGAAAAGCCCGTGAAGTATCTTGTTGGGAGATCTTGGAGAATGCTCGGGACCTATAACCCTCAAGATGCCCTTCGAGTGTTCAGATTTGGCCAAGCATTGTCACGTAGATTTGTAGTAGTACCAATACCGGCGATCACGCCGGGACAATTTGACAACTTACTCAAAAGACAACACCCGAACCTGGCCGAAGAAGTTCACGATGCGATATATAGATTGTATTCCGCTCATTACGAACATCAGGAAACGGTACTAGGGCCAGCAGTGTTTTTGAAAATGGGCAGATATTATGGAATTCAAGATCAGCAAAGTCTGGTCCCTGAAGAAAAACAACAAGCAGAAACAGTTGTTGAATCATATGTGATAAATGTAGGGAAATATCTTGCACTGTACGGGGACGATGTTCTGAACTCTCTTGGTGACAGAATCATTGGTCAAGAGTCGATCATAGATGCAGACCAATGGCAGTGGGTTATCGAGCAAATAGATGTACTTGTCTAATGGGGCTCGACAGTATGGACGCGGTGGATGAGGACATTCACCTTGTATTGCCGCGTGAAGGAATAAGAGAAGTTTCAAAAATTTGGGCGGGGGATGGAAATCTCATTGAACTTTTAGCAATGACATATGAAGATGACGAACGTATTCGTTGGTCTTCTGAAGACATCCGCCGAAGGTCGCATCGTATTCTCTTGGGTGGATTAGAAGACGTTATCCTCAAGTTACCGTCTTCACTTTCGCAGTGGGAGAAATACTTGCCGGTTAGTACTGCTTTTGAGAAACAAGTTGATTCGAGATTGCATGGTAAGATTTTGTGGTCTGAGACCCTACGTCGGCAGGGTTGGCCGCCTCAAAAATATCTTGTTCAATCGAAAAGCAAAAACGTTTCTAATGTGGCAATCTCGGCACTGTCATGGTTGGCGGATCATTTAAATTCGATTTTAAGCTCCGTGGCCAAAATTAGCCCCATACTCACCGCACGAATACGCCCGCAAGTAGATGCTCTCAAGGATGTGGCTATGGAATACACATGGCCGAGTGTTCCTGATGAACCCGATAGGTTTGAGTTGCACGCTTTGAGATCATCTGGTGAACCCTGGAGAAGTGTAGCGGAGACCACGGCACAAGTTATCGCTTCTAAAAATTCCCCAGAAATGCTGGCCTTTGAACTGTTGGAACCAGATGTCGAGATGAGGTCCGCACTATTTCATCTCACGACATTCGGTTATTTGATCAATGCATTGAAACAACAGCGATTTTCCATCGTGTCGGAAAGTATCTTGCATGGGTCGCGGGATCGCCCGCAAATTCGCGCTATACACTCGGATAAGGGAAGCTGGGATCTGTGGTATGAAGCCCGACAGATGCGGTCACGATATGGGGCAAAGCAATCTGCCTATAGATCTGCAGTCCGAGGCATTAGTTATCTGGAAAAGTCGATTGGGTACGATGTCTTGCTAATATCGCCAGGAGAGCGTGCGTTGATTCTGGAATGTAAATGGAGCGACAGGCCAGAGTATGTTGGACGCAATGGATTTCATCAAGCTTCAAGTTATGCGTTGGATGCAAGGAATGGTTTGGCGAAGGAGGTATGGGCATTCATTGTAGGACCCGAAGAAATTGTTCCGACAGTTAGTGTGGCGAAAGGTCTAGAAACTGATATGTCTGTTGTGCTTGGCTCTACACCGGTTAGTGGACTTGCCGTAGTGTTGGAAAGGTTCTTGTCGGGTGATGAGGACGGAATTGGGGAGTTCAGCGGTAGCTAGCATTTTCTAGTCTATCTTTTGCGATTGAAAGATACGTCTGAGAAATGTCAAAGCCCAAGAATCTGCAGCCATGATGTAGAGCAGCCACTCCAGAGTTACCGGATCCTACGAAGGGGTCAAGTACAAGGTCGCCTGGCTCAGTGGAAAGGGCTATGCATCGTCCGGGCAGGGCGGTAGGAAATTGGGCACCATGGCCGTTTCCTCCTGTGGAGGTATTTAGGACCCAGACATCAGATAGTTTTTCGGTTTCGCAGAACTCGTCTCGACCGCCGAATTGGGGATCAGCAATGAGATAGGCATTCTTAATGAATTTGGGCGTTCGCGTTTTTGAAATATGGAGAACATATTCCAAATTTCGACTTACACGCGAGTTGTGAGGTTCAGGTAGCGTGCTTCGTTTTGCCCATGTGATGACGGACTTGACATACAATCCGACTCTACTGGCTCGCTCTGCGATGAGAGCAGGAATCAGGCACTGCTCTCCGTCCTTGAGGTATGAATGGCCTGCCGAATAACGGCGCATACTGTGGTCGTGCCACTTTCTCGAATCCTTGCCTTCCATTGCTCTCAGTGCTTCAACAGCTGAGTTTCGGATTTGAGTGCGTGTGTTGAAACTATCCATTATGTTCCACCAGATAGATCCGTCGTCTGTAAGAACTCTGGCGAGTGAATCGATTACTTCTGTGGTATGGCGTACGAACCCTTCAGGCGTTTGTTCTAGGCCATACGGGCATATTTCGCCGTCGGCCCACGGTGTGGCTTGTGCGTCTTCGTAGGTGCGAGTACCCCAATATGGAGTTGACGTTACGACACATTGGACAGTTGATTCAGGGATAGTCTGAATCAGATCAAGTGCATTTCCAAGTCGTAGGTCGTATGTCGATGGATTCGGAGTGTAATTGCTATCCATCGCATTCTGCTGTAGCGAAGTGAGATAGGCAATGACCTGTGAACGAGGAATGATCGTTTCTTGGAAGGCATCGAGATCCAAGAGATGTAGGACGCTCTGCGTGTTGAGTGTGTCTTTCTGGCTAGTGGCCTTCCGCACGAACAGTGGGGACATTCCAACGGCTTTGGCAACGTGGTCGAGGCGATAGGAATGATCAAGTGTCTTGATGTGATCACGATCGAGAGAGGTGAGAGGAGTGTGTGGCTTTATGTCCGAGGGGTGCCACGTCATAGGGCTGTTTGGCATGGGCTGTGTCTCCTCCCCGGTTTCACCGATGTAATTTGTCGAGGACATGATGGCATGACCTAGTGACACATTGGGTGATGCTGGGTCCCATTGAGGCTGATGGCTGAAGAGGGGATAGCCCGAAGGGAAGTTGGTGGATGTCGGACAGCTCCACCCAACGACAAACTGTCACTGTCTGCCCGCACAATGGGCATATGCCAGATCCTGCGGAATGTGAACTTCCGCCTCGTCCCGGCCACCCCGTTGCTCGGGAGGAGTCGACGTCGTGGCCACATCGCGTTGGCACGACCACGCTTGGCTCTGGCTATGAGGGGGAATTGGTAGAAGACGGATACGGTTTTCTGGCGATCTTCTGGCACGGCGATTCAGCCACGCAACTGTGGGCTGCCCGGTTGGTCGATGTTGGCCAGGTGAAAGTCGGCGTGAGGGCTGTGGATTCCGAAGAGTGGCTGACGTTCAGCCCCGACGACTCTTTGCGGCTGCAAGAACTGTGGGGTATCCCCGTCTATCTGATGGAATGCCCGGAATTGTTGTGACCGAGGCAGAAGGGTTCCCTACTGGCCGTCCAGCCAGGAGGGGAGTTGGCGGATGTCTCCTAGCTCTACCCAGCTGTCGTGAGGGGAGATGGTGGCGTGCTCCAAGTCCCAGGTGAGGTGGTAGGGGATGTGGACGCCCCGGCCGCCGAGGGCGACCACGGGCTCGATGTCGGAGCGCACCGAGTTGCCCACCATCACGAATCGGCCGATGTCGATCTCGTGGCGATCGAACAGCCGGGTGTAGGTGGACTCGTCTTTTTCGGCCACGATCTCCACTGCGTCGAAGTGGTCGGCCAGCCCCGAGGCGGCGATCTTGGTTTCCTGGTTCCACAGGTCGCCCTTGGTGATGAGCACCAGGCGATAGCGGTGCTCCAATTCCTCGATGGTGTCGGCCACCCCGTCGAGCAGCTCCACCGGGTGGGCGTGCATCTCCTTGGCCCAGCCCACGATGGTGTGAATCTCCTGGGCGGTGATCTGTCCTTCGGTGGCCTCGATGGCAGTCTCGATCATCGACAGCACGAAGCCCTTGATGCCGTAGCCGAAGATGGCCACGTTGTGCCGCTCTAGTTCGATGAGCCGCTCGTGGAAGTCCACATCGGGCAAATAGCGGGCCACGAGGTCGGCCATTCGCTGCTCGTAGTCGGCGAAGATCGTCTCGTTGTGCCACAGGGTGTCGTCAGCGTCGAGGCCGACGGTGTCGATAGGAACTGCGGTCACAGCGCCAGGGAGCCGTAGGCCGGCTTGACCACCTTGTTGATGATCTCCAGGCGCTCATCGAAGGGGATGAAGGCGCTCTTCATGGCGTTGATGGTGAGCCACTGGATGTCGGCCCAGCCGAAGCCGAACTCGTCCACCAACTGCATCACCTCCTGGGTCATGGAGGTGGCGCTCATGAGGCGGTTGTCGGTGTTGACCGTCACCCGGAACCGCAGGTCGCTCAGCACTTTGATGGGGTGCTCGGCGATGGACGGCGCCGCCCCGGTGTGGACGTTGGACGTGGGGCACAACTCGAGCGGGATGCGCCGGTCACGCACGAAGGCGGCCAGCCGGCCCAGCTTGGGGGTGCCATCGGCGCCGAATTCGATGTCGTCCACGATGCGGACCCCGTGGCCCAGGCGCTCGGTGCCGCAGTACTGCACGGCCTCCCAGATGGACGGCGGCCCGTAGGCCTCCCCGGCATGGATGGTGAAGTGGAAGTTCTCCCGCTGGATCAGGTGAAAGGCATCCAGGTGGCGGGTAGGCGGGTTGCCGGCCTCGGCCCCGGCAATGTCGAATCCGACGACGCCCTTGTCGCGGTGACGCACGGCCAGTTGCGCGATCTCAAGCGACCGGGCCGCGGTGCGCATGGCGGTGACCAAAGTCCCGATGCGGATGTTCCGGTTGGCGCTGCCCGCCTCGAAGCCGGCCACCACCGCCTCGACCACCTCGTCCAGGCTCAGTCCGGCTTCGGTGTGCAGCTCGGGGGCGAACCGCACCTCGGCGTAGACCACACCGTCGTCGTCCAAGTCCTCAGCGCACTCGGCCGCCACCCGCTCCAGGGCGTCGCGGGTCTGCATGACCCCCACGGTGTGGGCGAACGTCTCCAAATACAAAGTGAGGTCCAACCGACTGGCCCCCCGCACCATCCACCGGGCCAAATCATCGGCATCGGTAGTAGGCAATTGGTCGTAACCCGTCTCCCCGGCCAGCTCCACCACAGTCTGCGGACGCAACCCCCCGTCCAAATGGTCGTGCAACAAAACCTTGGGAGCAGCCCGTACCTCATCAATCGTCGGATGTATCACTAACCAAAGGCTACGCAATCCGCTCAGCAATCAGGCGGCGAGACCCACACGAGCCATTGGCCGCCTGGTGTTGCTCTTCCCTTTGTTAATATTTCACGCTGAACTATTAATTTGCGTCGCCCTGATTCATAAGAACTG
Organism: Acidimicrobiia bacterium; assembly: GCA_022827405.1. GTDB lineage: Bacteria > Actinomycetota > Acidimicrobiia > Acidimicrobiales > Bin134 > Poriferisocius. Next base: position 842 of record JAJDTA010000100.1, on the reverse strand, counting down.
AACTATGCGGCCTTCTATTAAGAGTTAGACTCGAAATCTTAATAACGGCAGGACGAGTTAAGGAGCGCTGAACGACGATGCGACGAGGAGAGACGGGCAAGTACCGCATCACGACGCATGGCGGCGAGGAAGTTCGCGCGTTCATCCCCGCGCCTTTGCCCCCGGTCCCGGCGCTTCAACTAGACGGGCCTGTGTTGAAGGCGCTCGAGGCCGCGAACCTCGCGCTCGGCCGCCTTGATGGCGTTTCCACCCTGCTTCCCGACAAGTACCTCTTCCTCTATCACTATGTGCGAAAAGAGGCTGTCCTGTCGTCGCAGATTGAAGGCACCCAGTCGTCGCTCACTGACCTGCTGCAACACGAACGAGGCGGGGCTCCTGGAGCTCCTCAGGAAGACGTCGTTGAGGTGTCCCGCTACGTCGCTGCATTGGAGCACGGGCAGAAGCGGCTTCGAGAGGACGGCTTTCCGCTTTCGAATCGGCTGATCCGCGAGGTCCACGGCGTCCTCCTGTCGTCTGGTCGGGGGAGTGAGAAGGCGCCCGGCGAGTTCCGAAGCTCACAGAACTGGATCGGTGGAACCAGGCCGGGAAATGCCGACTTCGTGCCCCCACCCCACAGCGAGGTGGGGGATTGCATGGCCGCTCTGGAGCGCTTTTTGCACGACACCGACGACGGATTGCCGGAATTGATCCGGATCGGTCTGGCCCATGTGCAGATCGAGACCATCCACCCCTTCCTCGACGGCAACGGCCGGGTGGGGCGGCTGCTCATCACCTTTCTGCTATGCCACGCTGGGCTGCTACAAGATCCGCTTCTCTATTTGAGCCTTTACCTGAAGCAGAAT
>JAJDTA010000003.1 GCA_022827405.1 Acidimicrobiia bacterium | reverse complement strand
GCGCCCAGGTTGAGGATCTGGCCGTGATCGTCGAACAGCATCTGCTCCATGAGGCTGTGACCCAGTCCCATGATCGCGGCGCCTTCATCCTGGGAGACGACCTGTAGTGGGTTGATCTCGGTCCCCACATCGCCGACCGTCACGTGCTTGGTCAACAAGATCTCGCCGGTGGCGCGATCCACCTCGACTTCTATGGCCGTGGCGTTGAATTCGTAGAACGCCGCGTCGCCACCGAGCGGGTGGCCCTTCGTGCCCCATAGCCGGCTGGTTCCCTGGCCAACGAACTCGCCTCTCAGCCCACCCAGCGCGGTCTGGGCCGCCTCGACCAGCGAAATCGTCCCTGACGGCGTCACAAGTTGGCCGGGCAAGTGGGCCAGCTCCGACTGTGCGGTTCCGGTGGCTTCGGCGTAGAGCACAAGAACTCGGTCGCGGATGTCTTCACACGCGGCCAGTACCGCGTTGCCCATGAACACGGTGGAACGACTCGCCGAAGTCTGAAGGTCGAAGGGCACGGCGTTGGTGTCGCCGCTGATGATGGTGATCAGATCGAGATCGACGCCCAATTCGTCAGCCAGAATCTGCTTCCAGAGGGTCCTAGCCCCCTGCCCCATGTCCGATGTGCCCGCATAGGCCATTGCACTGCCGTCGTAGAGCAGGCGGACCAGGCTCTGGGACAGACCAGTTGTCGCTCCCGGCTTGATCCCGACGGAAATGCCTCGCCCACGGCCCGAGGGGATCGGTTCGTGCCATCCGATCAGCTCGGCCGCCTTCTCGAGACTCTCGTGCCAGCGGCCGTCTGCTCGGGCCTCGTAGTCGCCGCGGATAAAGGCCTCGTCGTGCTTGACGAGGTTGCGTCGGCGAATCTCAAGCGCGTCGAGCCCCAATGCCCGGGCACCGGCATCTAGCTGGGACTCGGTCGCCCACCCGACCTGGGGGGCGCCGAACCCTCGGAAAGCGCAGCTGGGGACGGTGTTGGTCAAAACGGCGCGTGCGTTGATTGAAACACGGGGAATCCGATAGGGCCCGGCACCCACATAACTGCCCTTGGTCATGACCCGGGGAGCGACGTCGGCGTAGGCCCCGACTACAAAGTCGACCCGCATCTCGTGGAAGGTCAACTCGCCCGCCTCTGTGAATCCTGTGCGCGCGTGGATCCGACAGCCCGACCGCCGCATCATCTGAAACGCCTCCTCCAGCGAGAGAACAAGGCGGCAGGTATGTCCCGTTTTGAGGGCCAGGAAAGCAATCAGGGGCTCGTATCGAGGGGTCTGCTTTCCTCCGAATCCCCCGCCGGGGTCCGGGGCGATGACCCGGACTCGCGACAGTGGGATCGACCACACCTCCGCGATCGTCCGCTGGAGGAGGTAGGGGTGCTGGACCGGCGAGTAAACCTCAAGGCCCCCGTCATCGGTCGGGACGGCCACTATTCCACCGGGCTCGATCGGAAAGTGGGTGACCATCGGAAACGTGTAGGTGTCCTCGATGATTGTGTGCGAACGAGCGCCCTCCGAGTGGACATCACCCCATGCGTACTCAACCTGCTCGAGAACATTGGTCGAGTTCAGGTCATCGCCGAGCCGAACCGAAGGGTCCTGGACCAAGCGGGCGTCGTCGGCCAGGGCCGCGTCGAGCCCGTACACTCCGGTCAGCTCGGTGTAGTGGATGACAACGGCATAGGCCGCGGCCCGGGCCTCATCCTCAGTCTCGGCAACAACCGCGACCACAGGCTCGCCGTGGTAATTGACCGTGTTGGCTGCGATTACTGGTCGGTCCTTGTGAGAGACCCCGAACCGGGCCACGGGCTGGGGCAGGTCATCGGCGTGTACCACCGCAATGACGCCGGGCATCGCCTCCGCCAGCGAGGTGTCGATCGAGTCGATAGCGGCGCATCCGACGGGAACGGTGGCGAATGCCACGTGCGCGGCATCGGTGAACGTGATATCGCTCAGGTAACGCTGACCGCCGGTTACCCGATCTACACCCCCGTATCGGCGAACTCGCTGGCCGACCACCCGGTCGGGGCCAACAGTGGGGCCATTGGAGGAAAGGCCTTGATTCTCGTCAGGCATCGGTTCGCCTTCCGACAGCCGCGGTTTGGATCGCCTCGACGATCCGCTGATAGCTCGCACATCGGCACAGGTTTCCCGACATCGCGTCTCGGATCTCATCTCGGGAGGCGTCGGGATTCGTTTGCAGGAGTTGCTCGGCCGCCATGACCTGCCCGGGAATGCATACCCCGCATTGAACGGCCCCCGCGGCCAGAAACGCCGCCTGAAGGTCGGTGACGCCATCCATGGACAGCCCCTCGATCGTGAGGAGGACTCCTCCGTCGGCCTCGGCACCGAGCACGAGACAGGAATTGACCAGTTCGCCGTCGAGGAGCACAGAGCAAGCACCGCACTCACCCTCGGCGCAACAGCGTTTGGTGCCGCAAAGGCCTAGGTCATCTCGAAGCATGTCGAGCAACGTCCGATGCGCCGGGACCGTGGCATGAACATGTTCGCCGTTCAGCTCCAACGCAACGGCCACCTCACTTGTCGGGCGCACCGAGGAATCGCTCACGAAGGCACCCCCTCAGGAGGGACCGTGGCCGACTGAACGGCCCGGAGGGCGAGGACGCGAACCATGGCCTCGCGATAGTCGCGGGCGGCCCGGATGTCGGAGATTGGTGTTGCGATGGACACCAGTTCTTCAACGGCCCCCTCAATTGCATTCGGATCAGTGAGATCGACGGGTGGGCTTGCATCGGTCAAGAGCGGCGTCGGCCCAACGCATCCCAGACCGAGAACAATCCTGCCGTCCGCGTCGACACCGGCAGCCACGCTGACCGTTGCAAGATCGACCCCTCTACGCCGGGTTAGGCGTTGGAACGCTGAACGATGTCCACGATCAGGAATTGGCACGTCGATACGGATCGCGATCTCGTCTGGCCCGCACTGGGTCTGGCCTGGTCCGACGAAGAAGTCAGCCAACGGCATCGTCCGTTCGCCCCTGGGCCCAATCACAGTCACGGTCGAGCCGTAGACGAGAAGCGCAGGGGCGGTGTCGGCCGCCGGTGAGGCGTTGCAGATGTTGCCTATGAGGGTCGCTCGGTTCCGGATTGCGATCGATCCCACGACACGGGCCGATGCGACCAGCGCGGGCAGGTGGTCGGCGATGAATGGGTCTTTTGAGATTTCAGACATCCGCGCAGTCGGACCGAATCGCACCTCATCGGCGCCAATCTCGACCGCGGGCGGGAAGTCATTGACGGATTTGATGTCAACGACGACCGTCGGGGCGAATGGGTCCTTACGCAGGTGGACGAGGAGATCTGTGCCCCCGACGAGGATTCGACCTTGACCTTCGGCGCTAGCCAGTGCGGCCAGCACTCCACTCACCGTGCGAGGCCGGCAATAGGACGCCATCGCGGGTACCCCCCTTAGTTCCCTTGTCTCACCCTAGACAATCGATAATCGGTCCTGCTACAAGCATGGACCACGGGACAAAGGGCCGCTGACGCCGGACCTAGGGAGCGGGCTTCATCAACGCCTTGATCATCGAAGGGGTGATGGGCAGATCGGTGACGGCGCCCGGCTGGCCGATGGCTTGTTCGATGGCTGTGGCCAGCGCAGCCCCGCAGGCATTGGTACCGCCCTCCCCTGCCCCCTTGACTCCGAGCGGGTTCAAAGGACTGGGAGCGTCCTCGGACAGCAGCATCTCTACCGCTGGTGTTTCCGATGCCGTGGGCATCAGGTAGTCCATGAAGGACGTGACCAGTGGTTGGCCTGCGCTGTCGTAGAGGAAATCTTCAAGAAGGGCGCCTCCGATACCTTGAGCGGCACCGCCCTGGATCTGTCCTTCAATCAACATCGGGTTCACGGCTCGTCCCACGTCGTAGGCCACCACGTAACGCTCGATCTCCACTGCCCCCGTATGGGGGTCGACGTTGACCACCACTGCATGGGCGCCATACGGATAGGTCATGTGGTCGGTGGTGAACGATGCCTCGGCTTGCAGATCTCTCCCATGGGCCGCAGCGATCTCCGCCAGGGTGATGGACCTGCCGGGCTGCCCCCGCACACCGATCGCGCCCCTCCTGTATTCCAAGTCTTCTGCGCTGGCCTCGAGCATGTCGGCGGCGAGGTCGCGGGCGATCTCCTTGACAGCGTCGGCCGCCAGGCGGGTGGCCGATCCGGTCATGACGGTCACCCGGCTGGCAAAAGCGCCCATGCCCCGCGAGATGCGGTCCGTCTGGCCGTGGACCACCTCGATGTTCCGGTAGTCCATGTCGAGGGCATCGGCGCAGATCTGGGCAACGACGGTTTCTATCCCCTGCCCGACCGAGGCCGCGCCGGTCACCACTTCAGCGGTCCCATCGGCGCGGATCGACAGGCAAACGTCATCGAAGGGGCCCAAGCCCGACTTCTCGACAAACATGCCGATGCCGAGCCCGACAAGCTCTCCGTCCAAACGGCGCTGCTCCAAGTGGCCTTCTAGTTGTTCATACTCGATGTGGTCGACGAGGCGCTCGAGGATTCGCGGGTAGTCCCCTGAATCGAGGACGACGGAGGTGCCCAAGACGGAGAGCTGCCGGTCGAACGGCATCGCATCGGGCTGGATCAGATTTCGATGCCTGACGTTGACCGGATCGAGCTCCGCTGCCTGGGCTGCGGCCTCGATTATTCGCTCGCAAACGAAGGTCGCCTCGAAACGCCCCGGGGCGCGGTAAGTGCCGGCTGGCGTCTTGGTGCTGAGGACGATGTGGCCCCGAGATCGATAGGAGGGAAACCCATAAGGCCCAGGCAGCATCGCCGCGGTGAGCGATGGCACGGTCGCGCCGTGGGTGCGGACGTATGCCCCTTGGTCGTACCAGAACTCGCTATCGACCCCGGTGATCAACCCGTCGTGGCCGACGGCCACCCGGACTCGATGGCGCTGATCCCGGCTGTGATTGGCGGCGATGAGGTGCTCTCGCCGATCTTCGATCCACTTCACTGGGCGATTCAGACGTAGGGCGGCCCACGCCACCAGCACGTCTTCGGGGTACAACTCCCCGCGAATTCCAAAACCGCCGCCAACCGCATACTCCCGACCGACCACCGAGTGAGCCTCTAGGTTGAGCATGGCGCTGATTGCCGCGCAGGTGTAATGGGGGACCTTTGAAGCCCCATGCAGCTCCAGGCGGCCGGTGTCAGGGTCAGGTCGGGCCAGCAGCCCCCGGGTTTCCATGGGAATACCCGAATGGCGGCCGACGGTTAGCTCGAGCTCCAGCACGTGGTCGGCCTCCGAGAACGCCTGGTCCACCGACCCGTACTCGCTGTCGAGCACCATGGCCTCGACGGGCTCGAAGTCGTGGGACTCGATGTCCACGATTACGAGCTCGGCGATGTCTTCAGCCACGTAGGCGTCTTCGGCCACCACAATGGCAACCGGTTCGCCCACGTAGCGAACCGATCCTCGGGCCAGCACGGGTTGGCGGTGGGGCACCAATTCGTCGTATCCGATCTGGCGGAAATCGATGGGCGGGACGGCAGCCAGGTCTTCACCAGTCCACACGCCGACTACGCCGTCGGCCTGTAGCGCCTCGGTGACATCGATGACGATGATCTCCCCGCACGCCACTTCCGAGCGAACCACCCTCAGATGGACTTCGTCGGGGAACGAGACGTCGGCGACGAATCGGGCCTGGCCTCTCAGCAGCGGGCCGTCTTCCAGTCGGCGTACCGACTCTCCAATCACGATTGGTCGCGAACGCTGCGCACGGCCTCGATGATCGTCTGGTATCCGGTGCAGCGGCAGAGGTTGGAAGACAGGGCCTCGCGCAGCTGATCGTCGTCGATGTCGGGCTGTCGGTCGAGAATGCCTTGGGCCAACATCAAAAATCCTGGCGTGCAGAATCCGCACTGAAGGGCGTGATGAGCAGAAAAGGCCTCCTGAAGAGGATGAAGCTCTGAATCGTCCCCGGCTAAGCCCTCGACGGTGGCGATCTCGCAGTCTTCGGCTTGCACCGCGAACATGAGGCAAGAACGGACAGGCTCGCCGTCCACCAAGACGGTGCAGGCACCGCACACTCCCTGCTCGCAGCCCAGGTGGGTGCCCGTCAGGCCGCAATCTTCGCGAAGAGTATCGGCAAGGGTGCGCCGCGGCTCCACCTGCACTTTGTGCCGTTGGCCGTTCACCGTCAGCGAGAGCGGCTTTCGCTCCAAACTCATCGGCCACCCTCCTTCGTGCGGATGAGGGCTCGAACCCGCTCGGGTGTGGCTGGCATCTCGTCGATGGCCAGGTCCAAGTGGGCCAGGGCATCGGAGATGGCGTTGAGTACCGCGGCGGGCGCTCCGATGGTCCCTCCCTCCCCCAGTCCCTTGGCCCCCGTAATCGTCGCATCGGTGATCGTCTCTAGATGCCGGATCTCTATATCGGGAATCTCAGCCGCAGTCGGCGGCAAATAGTCCATGAGGGTGGCCGTCAAGATGTTCTCGTCTTCGTCGTACACGATCTCCTCGAACAGCGCGTTGGCGATTCCCTGGGTGACGCCACCGCGGATCTGGCCATCGACGATCATCGGATTGATCAACCGGCCGGCGTCTTCGACGACCACAAACCGGGTCACCGTGGTGGCCCCGGTTTCCTGATCAATCTCCACCTCGGCGATGTGGCAGGCGTTGGAAAAGGTGCCACCAGGATCGTAGGAGGCCTCCTCCGACAGTCCGGCTGGCGTCCCAGGCTCGAGGCGTTCAGTGTGATGGTGGGCGATCCGCGCCAGGTCGGCAATGGGAACCCCGACATCGGTTCCGGCCACGGTCGCCCGACCGGCGGCGAACACGATGTCGTCGGCATTGGCTTCGAGCACAGCCCCTGCCACCTGCGCTAGGCGATCCCGCATGCGTCCCGAAGCGATATGGACAGCACCGCCGGCAATCACCATCGAGCGGCTGGCAAAGGTCCCCCAGCCATAGGGCGTGCGGTCGGTGTCGCCATGGACAATTCGGATCTGGGACACGTCGATGGCCAGCTGATCGGCGATCACCTGTGCCAGCGTGGTTTCCAGGCCCTGTCCGTGCGGTGATGCCCCGATGGCTGCTTCGACGTATCCAGAAGGGTCCATGGTCATGGTGACCTTCTCATACCCGAGGGTGACCCCCATGGCCCGAGTGGCGAACACCGGCGTGCCGTATCCGGTCCGCTCCGCGAATGTGGAAATCCCGACCCCGAGCAGCGGCCCGCCACTGTTGCGGGCCTCTGTTTGCCGGCTGCGAAACTCGTCCAAATCGAAGTGCTCCACCGCCGCGTCCAGCGATTCCACATAGGTGCCGGCGTCGTGCGCCACACCGGTCGCAGATGTGTGGGGGAACACGGTCACCAGGTTCCGGCGGCGAATCTCCACGGGATCGATCTGCAAGCGACGGGCTGCGGTGTCCATCAACCGTTCGAGCGAAGCAGTGATCACCGGGCGGGAGACGCCGCGGTAGGGCGCCATCGGGCAGCGGAAGCTGCTCTCACCTCTGGTTCGAGCCCGGTAATGGGCCACTTTGTAGGGGCCAGACATCTCCCCCATCGCCATCAGAGGCTCCACCCCCCAGGTCACCGGATAGCACGACCATGCCCCCACGTCGCAGCTGATCTCGGCATCGATCGCCAACAGCTCGCCGTCGGAGGTGAAGCCGCCTTTGACCCGATACACCTGATCACGGCTGTGCCACGACGAAGTGAGATTCTCCGACCGGTCTTCGATCCAGGCGACGCTCCCCCGTCGTTGCCACGCCAGCCATGCCACCACAATGTCTTCTCGGGCCAGCGGCAGTTTCTGGCCAAAACCTCCACCGACGTCAGGCGCTACTACCTGGACGTCGGCCTCGGGGATTTGCAGAAGGTCGGCAACGGCGGTTCGCACAATATGCGGTGCCTGCGTTGAGGCTTGGATGGTGAGACGTCCGGTACGCCGGTTGAATTCGATGGCGGCACCGCGCGTTTCCAGGGGCAGCGCGGCCTGTCGATGGGAGGTGAGCACCACCTCGATGAGATGATCGGCTTGGTCGAGGACTTGTTCAAAGTCTTCGGTGGCGAGCTGGGCCTCGATGACCTTATTGGTGTCGGAATCGTCGGGGTGAACCAGTGGTTCGTCGTCGGGGTCCAATTCGACGACGACTTGCTCGGCCAGGTCTTCAGCCTCTTCAGGTGATCGTCCGACCACGACGGCGAGGGGCTCTCCCACGAAGCGCACCCGGTCGCGGGCCAGCAGAGGTTGGCGAACATTCACGAAATCCGGCCGGTGAAGTACCGCTTCAATCTCGCCGACGCCGGCCGCGTCGAGATCTGCGATGGTGTAGCAGGGGCCGTCGATGGATCGAATCACTCCGAATGGGATCGTGCTGCGCACAAAGCGGGCCGTCTCCATCCCCAACGCCGCATCGCCAACGTAGTGGCCCTCACCGCGCACCAACGCCGGGTCCTCCACCCGACGAATGGAACGTCCGACCCAGAGATCGGTCATGGTCATGAGAGCGCTCGCCGAGTCAGCGCCCGCACCAGGTCGCGGCGATAGTCGGCCGATCCGTGGATGTCGCCTCGGGGATCGACTTCCTCGCCAGCGATGTCCGATGCCGCGTTGATGGCATTCGGGCCTAGTGGCTGGCCCACCAGCGCCGCTTCGGCTTGGGCAAGACGAACAGGAATGGCACCGACTCCCACTGCCCCAATCCGCGCTTCGGCGACATGTCCATCGGCGAGCCTGACGGCGGTGGCCACCGCCACCACCGCGAAGTCGCCCGCTCGGCGGCTGAATTCCGAGAACCCAGTAGTCCAGTCGCCGCCCAACCACGGCAGGCGCACTTCGGTGAGCAGTTCATCGTCGGCAATCGAGGTGATGAACGCCGACTGGAACAGATCGCCCGCGGTGATGACACGCTCCCCCCGGACCGACGCCACCACCATCTCGGAATCCAGCGCTTGGGCCAGCAGGCACCACTCCGCGGCGGGGTCGGCATGGGCGATGGAGCCGCCGAAGGTGCCCCGCAGACGGATGGGGATATGGCCGACGTGTCGTGCCGCGGTGGCCAACAGCGAGCTCAGCGGACCATCGAACGGGGGACGCTCCAACTCGATATGGCGCACCCGGGTGCCGATGGCAACTGTCTCTTCGTCCCTGGACACCTGTCCAAGGCCGGGCACCGCTCCTATATCGATGATCACTGCCGGCCGGGCCAGGCGAAAGTTCATCATCGGGACCAGGCTTTGCCCGCCGGCCAGGATCTTGGCCTCGTCGCCATGCTGGGCCAAGAGGTCGAGGACCTCCGCTACATCACGGGGCCGCTCGTACTGGAAAGCTGCGGGTTTCACAGGATCGAGCCGTCGTACAACACGCCGTAAACGTCGGTGCGCCGGTCGTCTCGGGGACGGATGAGCGAACCCCGGGTCTGAGAGCGCCGCACATCGTCAAAATCCACGTCAACAACATGCTGTTCGTCTTCGGCACCCCCCAGCGGTCCAGCGACAACCCTTCCAAAGCTGTCCACCACCACCGACGACCCCAAGAACTCAAATCCAGAATGCTCTCCCACTTGGCTTGCGCAGGCGATGAAGACTTGGTTCAGGTTGGCCTGCAACACTGCGCCGTGGGCCTGGGGGCAAAGTCCTTCGGCGTCCCATCGCTTGGCATCGAATCCGGTGATCCAGGCCGACGGCACACAGATGAGCTCGGCCTCCGAGAGCGCCAATACTCGGACAACCTCGACGAACCGCAGGTCATAGCAAATGCACAGGCCAATGCGGCCCACCTGGGTATCGACGACGGGGAGACCCCGATCACCCGGGGTGAAGCACGTCTTCTCTTCGGCGAACAGATGCAGCTTGCGGTAGTGGCCGATGACCCCGGTTTGATCGACGACGACCGCGGTGTTGAAGAACTCGCCGCCGTCGCGCTCGCAGAAGCCGCCAACGATCAAACCCGAGTGATCGGCGGCCGCCGCCGCCCAGGCATCCACCGTGGGCCCCCAGAGGGGTTCCGCATGGTCAGCCACTTCTTCTGGGTTGACCGTGTACCAGGGCACGGCCAGTTCGGGAAGCACGACCAATTGGGCTCCCTGGTCAAACAGCAGCTTCGCCGCTTCGGCCGTTGCAGTTCGATTGGCACCTGCGTCTCCCCGTGGGCTCCCCATCTGGGCCAGCCCAATCGAGACGGGGCGCGTCATAGGGCGCCACTCAGTTTGAGCAGATACCGGTCTGGAGGGCATGGCCCGCCGACGCTGACGATCCGGCTGTCGCGGTCGGCTCTAACTGCGTGCTTCACGCCGGTTGGTACATGAACCGCGTCCCCGGCTTCAAACTCGTGGACGATGTCATTATCGAGGTCGGCCACCGACCCGCGTCCCTCAAGGATGAAAATCGTGTCCTCCGACTCGGAGTGCGCATGGGGAACATTTTCTTCGCCAGGTTCAAGCACGACGTAGTTCATGTTCGCCATTTCCGAACCCACCCCCGGCCAGACCACCAGGCGAGCGTCGTTGGAAATCAACGGCATGTAGTGATCGGGCTGGTCTCGATGGAACTGTTTAATGGCCATTGCTCAATCTCCTATATGGGCATAGAGCGCGGGATCGGGTGGACAAGGACCGCCCAAGATGACGGCCCCTTCCGTGCCCGCGGTGAATTGGTAGCTAGTTCCTGGCTCGATCAAGAACATCGATCCGGTGATCGCTTCATAGCTCTCGTCGGCATCGAGGTCCACCATCGTGCCGGAACCCTCAGAGACGTGGTACACACACTCCGACTCATGGCTCAAATCGACAGTTCGCCCACCGGGGTCGAGGGTAATGAGGTGCATCGAGCGTTGCTGTGCCCCTGAACCGGGCCACACGACCGCATGCGCCGACCCGCCGGCCTCAACCACCGACAATCCCGGTCCGGGCTCAGAGGCTCGGACAACCTGTACTCGTCCACGCCGCACGTCTTCGATGGGATTGAACGCTACCACGACCCCCAATCGCTGAGTTTCTGGTGGTTCAGCCTTTTTGAGCGACATCCGAGTGCCGCGACTAATCTCCCGCCTACCGACAGCGGGGGGAGTAGGTGAGTCAAGTCGAAAACATCGAGCAGCCTGCCCGACCATGGTGGAAGCTCCCACCAAGCTCTGAGCTGCCTCCTTCTGTCAACGCGCTCCTCTCGCTGGCCATCACACTCGTACTGATCGCAGTATTGATACTCGCCATCGGAGCGAACCCCTGGGAGGCGGCGAAGGCGATCATCGAAGGATCGCTCATCGAGCCCTTCTTCCTCGGCCAAACCCTGATGATCGCGTCCATCCTTGCCCTCACCGGCCTGGCCGCAGCCCTGCCCTTCACATCAAGGTTGTGGAATATCGGGGGTGAGGGGCAGATGTTCGCCGGCGCCATCGCCGCGGTGGCCCTGGGAATCGAGCTGCCGTCCGGCACTCCGAAGGTGCTGTTCATAGCCATCGTTATCGTGGGTTCGTTCCTCGGTGGAGCGATTTGGGGGCTCATCCCCGGTGCATTGAAGGCGTTCTACGGGGCCAGCGAGATTGTTACGACGCTGATGCTGAGCTTTGTCGCCGTGTTCATCGCCAACTACATCATCTCCGAGGTTTGGCCCGACCCCTTCAGCCAGAAGACCGTTTCGATTGCCGAGAACGCCAAATTCCCCACCATCTGGGACGACGGCACCGTGGACATCAGCGTGATCATTGCCCTCGGGGCAGCGGCATTGGCTTGGCTGCTGATGGCCAAGACGTCGCTTGGTTTCTCCATCCGGGCAATCGGGGCCAATCCCAACGCGTCCCGGCTGGCCGGCGTTCGGACCAAACAAGTCACGATGCTTACCTTCCTGGTGGCGGGCGGCTTTGCGGGGTTGGCCGGTGGAGTGGCTGTAGCGGGGATCTTTGACGACCTCGATCTCAACTTCTCCAGCAACTTCGGGTTCATCGGCATTGCCGTTGCGCTACTGGCCCGCCTGAAGCCGCCCCTGATCATTCCGGCCGCCTTCTTGTTCTCGATGCTGCGCGTCGGAAGCAATAGCCTCCAGGCCTCGGCGGACATCTCGCCCTCTTTGGGGGACATCCTGGTGGCCACCTTCGTGATCCTGCTGATGGTTACCGGCGCCATTCGTTTCCGCTACGCCCAGAATGTGAGCGACTGATGCCCACCGAAGCAGTAGTAATCGCGTTCTTTGCCACTGGGTTGCAATTAATGGTGCCGATCCTGCTGGCGGCGCTGGGCGAAACGGTTTCGGAGCGCAGCGGCGTGCTCAATGTGGGCATTGAAGGGTCCATGCTGATCGGCGCGCTGGCCACTGCCCTTGTCGGAATCAGGGCCGAGAACGTCACCCTGGCCCTGGCTGTCGGCTGGTTTGCCGGGATCTGTGCCGGGGTGGTCTTGGCGTTCTTATACGTCAATCGCGGGACCGATCAGATCGTCACCGGCCTGCTGTTTAATGTGTTCGCGTTCGGCCTCACCGGATTGTTGGATGATCGATACGTCGGAGGCCAGATCGGACCGACGCTGTCTCCAATTGACATACCGCTGATCGGAGACATCCCCAAGATCGGAGATGTGCTCAACGGACAGGACGCCATGTTCTGGATAACGCTGGCCATCGTTTTCCTGGTCTTCTACTTAATGAATCGCACTTGGTGGGGCTTGTACGCCCGCGCCGCCGGCGAGCGTCCGCACGCCACCGAGTCCGGGGGGCTCGATGTCCAGCGCTTGCGCTATCCGGCTGTGATCCTGGGCAACAGCCTGGCCGGGCTCGGTGGAGGTGCCCTAGTCATGTCGTCGGCCGGCGGTTTTGTCCCGGGCATGACCGAAGGGCGTGGCTTCATCGCCCTCGGTGTTGTGGTCGTCGCCCGCTGGAACCCAATCTGGGCACTGGCGGTGTCCGCCCTGTTCGGTCTTAGCCAGGCACTCCAGTTCGTCGCTGGCCGGGTGGACCTCCTCGATGGCATACCCAGCCAGGTTTGGCTGGCCCTGCCCTACGTTGCCACCGTGCTGGCCGTCTTGCTGTCGCGCGGTAGTCGGTATCCCGCCGCGGTGGGAATCCCGTGGAGGCGAGAAGCCGCTGGCCGAGCATGACTCACTGGCGCTGGCGCTGATTGCCCTCTACATTTGTAGCAAGGCCAAATGGGCCTAAATCCTAGGGGGGGATATGTCACGTCATCGACTACCGAAATTCCTGGCCATCTTTTTTGCGCTCGCACTGGTCGTAGCCGCTTGCGGAAATGACGATGACGAGCCTGCGGCGCCCGCGCCAGAGCCGGAGCCGGCCGCGACAGAGGCGCCCGCGCCAGAGCCGGAGCCAGAGGAGATGGAGCCGTTCCGCGTGGCGTTCTTCTACCCGGGGACCAACGACGACATCAGCTGGTCGAACGCGTGGTGGGACGGCGCCCAAGTGGCGGCGGCCAATATCCCCAACCTTGAGCTGGAATTCGTCGAGCTGCTCAATGAGCCGGATGCCTATGTCCAGCAAGGATCGGCGTTCGCCGATCAGGGCTATGACTTCCTCCTGTTCGCCCATGGCGCCATGGTCGACCCTGCCATCCAGGTGGCCACCAACTTCCCAGACACTCAGATATGCATGGCACCGCACCATCCTGCGCCTGACGCACCGCCAATTCCCGACAACATGTGCTGGGTGGAAGTCGACCAGCACAACGCCAATTTCTTGACCGGTGTAATTGCCGCACTGGCCACCGAGACCGGCACTATCGGGTCGCTCAATGGCTTTGAGTTCCCGGCGCTGACCCGCCAGCCCGAGGCCTTCCACCTTGGTGCGCGGTGCGTGAATCCCGACATCAACTTCGAACAGGAGTACATCAACACCTGGGTCGACACTGCGGTGGCCAAGGCGGCCGCGCAGTCCCTCATTGCCGGAGGTGCCGATGTGATCCTGTCGGCCACTGACCAAGCGGTGCTGGGCATCATCGATGCTGCCCAGGAGGCAGACACCCAGGTTTGGGTGGTGCCGTCGTACTACGACAGCTTTGACATCGCCCCCGACGTCGTTCTCACCTCGGCGGTTCACGGACTGGCCGATGCTGGCCAGGTCATGATCGAACGGGCTTATGCCGGTGAGATCGGTCCTGGGTCGTATCATCAGTTCGACGTCACCAACACAGCGGGCATAATCGCCGCACCGCTGTACGACAACGCCGGTGTGCTCAGCGATGAAGACTGGGCGATCTTCGAGGACATTGACGCAAAAGTCCGTACCGGTGAAATCACCATTCCCGACGAGACCGCCGGAGACCCCACCATCGGTGCGGCTGGCTCGGCGGCCGGTATCGACGTAACGGCCCTCGGCTGCACGCCACGCTAACCAGCCGACGGTATTGAGTAATGGGCTTGCCCGGGGGCACGGAACTGCGGTTTCGGCCCCCGGGCGAGTTCTTTGGCAAAGCTTCGGGTGCATGCCGCCGCGACCCCGCGCCAGAACGACACACAACCAAGAATGAACAGGAGAGCAGAACATGTCTGAGAACGATCGAGTAGCCGTTTGGGGGGGCGAGCCCAAACCCCTTATGCCCTACAGCCCAGCAATCAAAGCTGGCGGTTGGGTTTTCGTGGCTGGCCAGCTCGCGTCGGACTTCGTGACGGGCCTCGCGCCCGAGGCCGGGGGCGACGGCCGAAACCCCAACGGGTACGACGCCCTCGAGCTCCAATCTCGGTTCGTGTTGGAGAATCTCCAACTCACCCTGGAAGCGGCCGGCTGCGACATAGGCACCGACATCGTGAGGATCTACCAATGGTTCTCGTCTCCCCATCCGACCATCGATGAGTTCTGGGACGGGAACTCCTGGCCCAAGATCAGCATCTCCCCGTACTTGCGGACCCGTGACGAGTTCGTGCATCCGCCGCGGCCGGCGTCAACGGGAATGGGAATACGCGAGACCGGGCTTCTGGTCAACAAGACCATTCTGGAAGTTGACATGATCGCTATTCCCGGCGGCGGAAGCGAGGGTTTCGAAGTCCCTGAAGGCGTCCCATCGCCGTTGGCCGGTTACTCCCCCGCCATTCGGCGCGGCGACTGGATCTTCTGCGCGGGCGAGATTCCCGTCGATTGGATGGGCGACTACATGCAGGGCAACGACATGGGGACCCCCAGCGGCATCGCTCCCGAGGCTCGCGTCAACCCGTACTTCTGGTATGGATCGGAGATCGAGAGCCAGACCGAATACGTCCTCCAAAAGCTCGACAAGATCGTCCAAGCTGCTGGCGGCTCCATAGAGAACACCGTCAAGGCAACGGTGTATCTGGCCAGCCCGGGCGATTTCGCTGGCATGGAGAGGGTTTGGAAGCAGTGGTTCCCCGAGAACCCACCGGCACGGGTCGTCGTTCCGTACATGGGACTGGGCGGCAAGGGGAGCCGAATTGAGATCGCCCTCAAGGTGCTCGCCGACGACGCTTCAATCGAAATCGAGACCATCGAGACTTCCGATGCGGTCCAGCCGCCGTGGCATGAGCCCCAAGCGGTCAAGGCGGGCGACTTCCTGTTCTTCAGCACCGCCATTGCCTACGACGAACTCGGCAACCTGCCCGAATCGGTACAGCGCCATCCGGAGTTCCCGTGGTACGGCCAGCCCCCCAAGCTCCAGATGGCCTACATCATGGACAACGTCTCGGCGATCTGCGAGGCGGCCGGAACCAGCGTCGAGAACATTGTCCGACGCCAGTGCTTCCACGACGACTTCACCCATTTCCAGCAGTCGATTGAAGAGTGGGCCAGCTACTTCCCCGGCGACCGGCCCGCTTCCACGACGCTGGAGATCGGCGGACCGCTCCAGGTACCCGGCGCCCAATTCCTCATGGACCTGATCGCCTACGTACCGCCTAGCTGAGCAACCAGTAATTGAGCATCCTTGGCAACTCCGTCCTACGGGTCGAGGATGATGGCCTGCTGACGGGCAGTCGTCCGTTCACCGCCGACCTCATCACCGGCGACACCCTTCACGCCTGCTTCATCCGCTCCTCCGTTGCCCACGGCAACCTCGTGAGCGTGACCGGCGGTCCCGGCCTTCACACCGCCGCATCGCTGGAGTTGCCGAAGCTGGTGCCGTGGCCGCCGACCCCCGACCGGTACGCCCGGGACCTGCTGGCGGTCGACAAGGTCCGGTACGTCGGCGACCCGATCGCCGTCGTTGCGGCCAAGAGCATGGCTGAGGCTGAGGACCAAGCCGGCGATGTGGAGGTGGAGATCGAGCCGCTTCCCGCCGTGGTCTCCCCTCAGGACAGCCGCGAGGTGGCGTTCGAAGTGGAGCCGCTGGTGGATCACTCGGTTCTCGAAGGCGCGGAGGTGGTCGTTGAGGCCACGTTCCTCAACCAGAAGCTGGCCCCGGTCCCCCTGGAAACGAACAGCATTCTGGCCATCCCGGACGAAGACGGCGCCAGCCTGTGCATTTGGATGTCCACCCAGTTTCCGTGGGACACCCGATCGGCGGTGGCGGCCGCGCTGGGTTTGGAGCCCAGTCGGGTCCGGGTGATCGCGCCGGCAGTCGGAGGAGGATTCGGCGCCAAGGGCCACACCTATCCCGAACACATTGTGGTGGCGGCGGTCGCCCTTCGAACCGGCCAGCCAGTGGCCTGGCAGGAGACCCGGTCCGAGAATCTGCTCAATATGACCCACGGGCGAGGGCAGATTCAGAACGTGGCTCTGGGGGCCAAGCGCGACGGAACAATCACCGGGCTCCGGGTTGAGGTGATCGCCGACGCTGGTGCCTATCCCCACGTCGGCGCCTGGCTGCCCAACTACACCCGACTCATGTGTACGGGCACCTATCGCATTCCCCGAGTTGCCTTCAGGGCCCGGAGCATGGTGACCAACACCGCGCCGGTGGGTGCATACCGGGGAGCCGGCCGCCCGGAGGCCACCGCGTTGCTCGAGCGTTCGATGGACCTGCTGGCCCGCGACCTCGACTTCGATCCCGTCGAGATTCGTCGGCGCAACCTTCTCGAGCGCCACAACACCAATCACATCACCCCCAGCGGAGCGGTGTACGACTCTGGGGACTACCGCGGGACTCTTGACCGCGTCGTCGAACTCTCCGGCTACGAAGCAATTCGTCACGAGCAGTCACTTCGTCGAGCTCGCAATGATCGATGGCTCCTCGGTATCGGGGTGTCCACCTACATCGAGGTGACCGGCAACGGGCCCACCGAAGAGTTCGCCTCTGTCGCTATCGGACCAGACGGGGGCGCCACCGTCCTCAGTGGAGTTTCGTCCCATGGGCAGGGACACCAGACCACCTATGCGCAGATCGCGGCCGAGCACTTGGGCCTTCCCATGGACAAGATCAGGGTGATCCAGTCCGACACCGGGATCGTTCCGCGAGGAAATGGGACGTACGGCTCCCGCTCGCTCCAGTTGGCCGGCAGCGCGGTGGACAAGGCGGCGGCGGCGGTGGTCGCCCAGGCTTGCCAGATCGCCGCGGAGCGCCTGGAGGCCAATGTCGCCGATACGGTCGTACACAACGGCATCGGGGTCGGCATCATCGGCAGCCCCGCCACGGCGATCCCGTGGGGCGAATTGGCACCGTTGGCCGTTGAGCTTGATTTCGACCAAGGCGGCCGGACGTATCCTTCCGGCGCGCATGTCTCGGTGGTCGAGGTCGATCGAGAAACCGGCGGGATTCGGGTCATTCGCCACATCACGGTTGATGACTGCGGGAACGTGATCAACCCGATGCTGGCCGAGGGCCAACAACACGGTGGGATCGCCCAAGGAGTGGCCCAGGCTCTCTGGGAAGAGATGAGCTACGCGGCGGACGGCCAGCCGGTCACGTCGACTCTGCTCGACTATCTCGCCCCCACTGCTCAAGAACTGCCCTCGTACGAAACCCACAGCATGGTTACGCCAACTCCGTTGAACCGACTGGGTGTAAAGGGCATCGGCGAGGCCACCACCATCGGGTCGACGCCGGCGGTACATAACGCGATTCTCGACGCTCTTTCTCCTTTCGGTGTAGAACATCTTGATATGCCCCTCTCTCCCGAGAAGATTTGGAAGGCAATTTATGGATGAAATCTCGCAAGTCAACGGGTATCCGAGATACTCGCCCGAGGAGATGGCCCATCGGTACCGCCAGCTCCGCGATCTCATGGATCGCCGCGATGTGGATGCGGTGCTGATCGGCGGCGCCACGGGACCGCATGACACGTCGGTGCAGTACTACTGCAACTGGCCCCCGCTGTTCCCGGTGTACTTGATCGTGCCCCGCGACGAAGACCCCGAAATGGTGGTCAGGCTCTGGAACCACATTCCCGATGCCGAGCGCATCTCGGTCATCGACAACATCAGCTTTGGCGGCGATGATCACTCAGACCTTGTGACCCGTGTCGTTGAGCGGCTGACCGGCTACCGCCGTATCGGCACTATCGGCGTAGTCCCCTACACTGACGCCGCCGCTTTCGGGGTGGACCGCCTGGTCAATCTCAACGCCGACTATTTCGCCCTTCGGGTGGTCAAGACGGAAGAGGAGATGAAGTACGTCCGCATCGCCTCCAGCATGAACGATGACGCCGTGGCCGCGCTGGCCGCTCACACCACCCCCGGGATGAACGAGTACGAACTGGCCAAAGTGATCGAAGACGTGTACCTGGATCGCCGGGGGACCAACCTCATCCACTTCACCTTGACCACATCGATGGCCGATCCGGAGTTCTTCGTGCCCCACCAATACCAGCCCGACCGGGTCATCAAAGCCGGCGACGTCTTGGTGACCGAGATCAGCACCACCTTCTGGGGATATACCGGCCAGATCCTGAGGACGCTGTGCATTGCGGGAGAGCCCACACCGCTGTACGAGGAAATGTACGAGGTGGCCGAGAACACCTACTCGGACATTGTGAGCATCATGCGGTCTGGTGTGACGATCGGAGAGGTCTTGGACCGAGCCCAATCCATAC